>JAFLJO010000140.1 GCA_022712975.1 Desulfocapsa sp. | reverse complement strand
TCAAGGACTTCATTAATCTCTTTTTTTTCTTCATCACCAAAAACTTCAAAACCGGGCATATTGAAACTCCTTTCAGAATTATTTTGTGAGCATTTTTTTAATTTTATTATTCTCATCAAGCAGAGCAATATTGGGATGATACTTCTCAAGATCATCGGGTGCATAGAACCCAAAGGTAACGATGATTATAAGATCACCAACCATTCCCTTCCTTGCAGCAGCACCGTTTAATCCTATAATACCGGAGCCTGGTGCCCCTTCAATAGCATAGGTATCAAAACGTTCACCATTGTTAATATTATAAACTTTTACCCGTTCAAACGGGAGAATGCCTACTGCATCCAGTAATTCCTTATCTATACTGATACTTCCCTCATAATTGAGATCGGCTTCTGTTATCGTTGCCTTATGTAATTTGGCTTTGAGCATTTGACGCTGCATATCAACTACCTTTAATTTTAGAATTGTCTAATAATCGTATTCGTTTGTTTATTGTAACCGCAAGCACCAACATTGAGTCAGAAGTTACATCTTCACACTTCTGAAGAGTGGCTTGATCCACCACCTCGATGTAATCGATATCACATTCAGGATGTTTTAAGATTACATCAGCAACCGTTTTTTTTATCTCCTGAACCGATACTTCCTTTTTATCAAGTGCCAGTTTCCTGCCACTTGCAATACCTTCAGACAATGAAAGGGCAGCATTCAGCTCATCTTTTTTGAGATAGCTGTTGCGGGAGCTCATTGCAAGGCCACTTTTTTCACGAACTATGGGGTGTCCAATGATTTCGATTGGAAAATCAAGGTCGCACGCAAGCTGTCTGATAACAGCTAATTGCTGAAAATCCTTTTCCCCAAAGACAGCAACATGAGGCAATGTCTGGTTAAACAGTTTACTGACAACTGTCGTTACACCATCAAAATGACCGGGTCTGTCAGCACCACACAGGCCGGATGTGAGCCCTTCAATATGAACAGTGGTGGAAAAACCACCAGGGTACATAAGGTCTTTAGTTGGAGCATAGAGGACATCCACACCAACTTCTTCAGCGAGTTTACAATCTCGTTCAAGATCATGGGGATAGTTGTCAAGATCTTCACCGAGCCCAAATTGTATGGGATTTACAAACAAACTGACAATCACCTTATCGGCACGATTCCCGGCCTCTTTCATTAACGCCAGGTGTCCTTCATGAAACCAACCCATGGTTGGTACCAGTCCAATTTTCAGACCATTATCACGATACTCTTGGGCAATTGCCTGTACTTCAACTGCGGTGGAAACTATTTTCATTTTTCAATGCGAAGTCGTGTGATTTTTTCCTGAATCATTCTGGTTAAACGTTCATTTCTTTCTTCACCAAGAAAACTTCCCATATATTCCTCGTAAATTGCAAGTGCCTCCTGATTTTTTCCCTGTGCTTCAAGTACTCGCGCCATTCCCATGTACCCCTCATTCTCATACCCTGCAATTCCTTTCAGGGTCAAATAGGTTGCAGAGGCACTGGAATAATTTTTATCAGCTTCTTCTGACTGGGCTATACCAAAAGTCAACAGTCCAAACATTGGATTGGTTTCAGCAATTTTATTTCGTACTTCTGTGTAGTAACTCCCTGCTTTTTTATACTCTCCAGCCGTCATTGCCATATGACCAAGCTCTGTGCTTGCCCAAAAAGCAGAGGCGGTGCCTGAATAATCAGTAACTACCTGTTGCAGAGCTTTAACTTTGTTTTCCCCCGTAGCCTCCATGGAGATAGAAAAGCTGCTTGCCGAGTCTTTCGTACGTTTGACACTATAAGAATTGTACAATGAACCTGTGACAACAGCAATCACCACAACAATGATGCTAATCTGCAGGATGATTTTGTTCTTTCTAATAAACTTTACAATACCAGCCGAAAGATTGAGTTGATCCAATACCCCTTCTGGTTCAACATGTAATTTTTCTTCAAGCTGATTCGGATTAAAGGCACTCTTTTCGCTCATCTGATCTCCTGCTTTTTTCTCTTTACTTTTTTCAAAAACACTATACCAATATCACATAATACTTACTGTGGATTGTTATTCTTCACTCAATCAATCGTATAACCTTACTAATTTACCCTATCCAATCAATCATGTCTATTCTCAAACTACCTTTAAAGGATTTTTCTCCATATTCTCAATCAATGGGTATTGCGCCATGATTCCTGCTCAAGAAGCTGTCGTCTATTCAGTAACCTCCTTAACAAGAGAATTGAAAAATCTGGTTGAAGGAAAATATCGGTTTATTCGAGTTCAGGGAGAGATATCCAATCTCAAAATTCCTTTTTCGGGACATGCCTATTTCACCCTTAAAGATGATGGTGCGCAACTTAAAGGTGTCCTGTTTAAGGGACAGTCCAGATACCTTGAAAAACCAATACAGGATGGACAAGATGTGATTTGCCATGGTCGTATATCAATCTACGAACCTCGTGGAGACTATCAAATCATTGTCGACAGTGTAGAATTTCAGGGAAGCGGTCTCTTGCAGCAGCGATTTCTGAAGCTAAAAAGACAACTGGAAGCTGAAGGCTTGTTTGATCAAGATCGAAAACAGGAGATCAACAGTTTTCCAAAAGAAATCGTTTTGATTACATCTCCCAGTGGTGCCGCAGTCCATGACTTTCTAAATATATGGCGTAAACGTGCGTTCCCGTCACATATTACCATTCTGCCCGTGCGTGTTCAAGGAGACAGTGCTGCAACAGAAATTGCCGGAGCCATTGCCGCAACAAGTCGGATACTCCCTGAAACTGATATTATTGTACTCTGCCGGGGAGGTGGTTCACTTGAAGATTTGTGGGCCTTTAATGAAGAAATTGTTGCCAGAGCCATTGGAAGATCTACCATCCCGATAGTTTCTGCGATAGGTCACGAGGTTGATTTCAGTATCAGTGATTTTTGTGCTGATCTGAGAGCACCTACTCCGACGGCTGCTGCTGAAATCATATTCCCTGACGGACATGAGCTAAAAAAACAGATCAGTCGACTGCAAACAACACTCACCAACACCATTTACAATACAATTGATTCAAATCAGTATCGGGTTGATCAAAATCGTAGATTGCTTGGCGATATGAATTTTCTGTTCACCAACAGCTCTCTACGTTTGGATCATGTTACTCTGAGATTATACTCTGTGATGGAAAAACGCATCACAAACAGCACCACTAGCTGTAATGAGTTGTCTGTACGCCTGCACAGTCTTTCTCCCGTAGCAAAAGTTCGGATGCAGGAGCAGCGACTCACGTTTGCAACAGAAAAGTTGCGCTATCTGTTCCAGAAATCGTTTACCGACAAAGAGGTACTATTGGGGCAACAAGCTGCTTTGCTGGATACTGTAAGTCCCTTACGAACAATGAACAGAGGCTATTCCATTACCAGTAAAATTAATCCTGAAAATGGAAAGAAAACTGTTGTTCGGGAAAGTAGACAGCTAAAAAAAGAGGATCTAGTGGAAATACGTTTGTATAAAGGTACTGTTACATGTGAGGTGATTTCAACAGAGGATGATTTAATGCCTTACTCCAGAAAGCCTGTAATAAAAAAACAGGTACGCGCAGACTCCGAGAAAAATGGAAAGTGACTTGAAATTAATAAGTTATGAATACAACCAAGGTACTTATACACCCCCTAGCTGTCTTTTTTCATTTCCAGTGTTTTCTTAATCCAACCTAAACGAATATTATATTGATGCCCGCCATCCTCCCATTTTTCACAGGTTTCTTCTGTGGTTTTCATGGGATAATGCACAACAGTTTTATCGACCCGGCAGACACCTGAACAAGGATCTTCCAATCGAAATTTACGACAACTCAAGCATATTCTTTTTTGTAAATATGTCATATTATTCATTAACCAATCTTTGTTTCAAATAATTGCAGGCAATCAAATTTTGTATCCGTTTGAAGATGATTTGCTGCACATGTCATATCAACAACTACAGAGGGAAAGCCGTACTTCTGAAGAGAACTCACGAACACTTTTCTGGAATCTGCGCAAATTATCTTGTCGCAGGAATCGTAACAATTATACACAATGCCTTTTATTTCAACCCCCCTGCTCTTTGCAAGCTCCAAGGCGGCAAGAGTATGATTAATTGAACCAAGCCTTGGGCTTGACACAAGAATAAGAGGATAGCCTCGCTCTTGTATATAATCAAGAAAGGTCATTTCACGGGTGAGAGGAACCATGAATCCTCCCGCTCCTTCGAGCAGCACATGATCATATTTTTCAGCTAACGCTTGTGTTGCAAGTGTTATGTTGTCAGGATCAATTTGTGTTTGTTCCAGTTCCGCTGCAAGGTGCGGGGAACAAGCTTTGCTGAAAACGTAGGGACAGGTGAGTCCATTGTGATCTTCTTGAAAAAGTTCAACACCCATTAGCTTCCGGTGTTCCTGAATATCTTCAGAAATTCCGGTACATCCAGTTTGTGTTACTTTCTGGGTTATCACAGAATAGCCACGTATTAACAGGGCTTTTGCCATAAGACCGGTGGCAATAGTTTTCCCAATATCTGTGTCAATACCACTTATACAAGTAACTAGACTCATTAACGTTTCCTCGCCAAATAACAGGAAGAGCTATAGCTCACAGGAAGGCCTTTTTCACAAGCATATTTGGCAATATAGCGTTCTTCAAAGAGTCTAAGACTCTCTTTGTTCCACTGATATTCACTCACTCCACCAACCCCTGTGGCACGAATATGTTTTAGAATCTCACGTACCGAAGGAAAATGGAGCTGATCATTATATTTCTCGTATGATTCCACGACAAATTGTTCTTCAAGAAGTGCAAGCAACGCCCGATCAGAATGATACTGTAATTCCACAGAAGTTACGCTGGAAAATTCTTTTAATGTTCCAGCGCCAAACATTGAGAAAGCAAGATACGACCCTGCTTGAAGCTCACAACTAAGCCGATTAATAAAAGCAGGCAGGTCACTGAGCCACTGAAAGGTCGCCCCGGAAAGGACAAGGGAAAGATCGGATGGCAGTGTCATACCTTCGATATCACCAAAGCAGGATACAAACTGAGTCGATTTGTATTCTGCAAGGCGTTTTAAAACTCCTTTTTCAAAATCAGAGACCAGATCATTCAGGTAGAGAGTCACCGGGGTTTTGTTACGACAGATTATCTCACTTACCCCCCCGGTACAGCAACCGATTTCAAGTACCCGGTGAAAAGCCGTATCCGGCAATCCATCAAGTGTTTTTGCTAATCTAAGAGCCAGTCTATTCTGTACAAGAGCTGCATCATCGTAGGTCAACAGACTACGACGAAAACAATGAGCTATTCTTTTCTTTTTTTTTCCAAGCCGAAAAACCATCCCGCACCTTAAAACTTCAAACTCTTTACAAGTTCATCCCAACTTTTATAAGCATAAAACAGAAAATGATTTCCGTCGACCTGATGAACTATTTTCTCCGGCCAATAATTCAGCTGGTTTTTTGTTGGCATAATGTAATCACGATCTGCTATCAACGCACAAGTATAGATGGATTCCTGACTAGAGGGTTCACGGGTAATATCCAACAACACTCCCAATTCAGTTTTCTGACTCTTCACATTTCGCTGTGGCTGATTAGTTAAGAAGGTACGATACAGAGTACGATCCTTACACATCCGGGCATAGAATTTTACACGCTGCTTTTCATCCAGGGTATCACAAGTCGCCTGAACAATGTCTTTTGGTATTCCAAACTGATCATCTATGGGACAGAGGCTGCCATTTAGGGCAAGTGCTGCTGTAAGCTCTTTTGCAAATGGATAAAAAAGCTGTTGCCCCACCCACACACCCATGGACCAGGCAACAAGAATGATTTCTTCGTAGTCACCAATCAACTGAGGCAAGTCCTGGTCAACGCTAAGATCGGTGTAGTCATAAAACATGAGGACATTCCACTCGTAGCTTGCAAGCGGACTGAAAGGATGTCCATCCATGCCCCAGCCATTGCAAAAAAAGAGTAATTTATCCCCCTTTCTTTGATGAAGCCATTTACTTTTCACTTTTTGCCCCGCTTGCCATTGCGGCTATTTGCAAGGGAAGTTCCTGCAAATCCTTCCATTGCATGTTGGCACAGATTGAAAGACGAAACCGGGCTGTTCCTTCAGGCACTGTCGGCGGACGAACAGGAAGAACAAGATAGCCACCACGTTCCTGCAGTTTTTTTGCCTGCGCAAGCGCAAGGCTGTCATCACCAATCAGAACAGGGACTATATTGGTAGTGCCGCGTGTTGCGATTCCTTTTTCTGTGAATGCATGACGCAGCTGTGTTGAGAGTTGTTGTAAATGAAGCCGTTCCCTGTTCATGCTAAGCATGTGCTGAAAAACAAATCTGTTCCAGTTGACAGTCACCGGAGGCAGACCCGTTGTAAAAATAAAAGACCTGCTATGATTCACTAAATAATCGTGTATCTCTTTTGAACAACAGACAAAAGCACCAATGGAAGCCAGTGCTTTGCCAAAGGTTCCTACCAGAAAATCGATATCCTGCAATACAGCTTTTTCCTCTGCCTTACCTAAGCCATTTTGTCCATAGACACCTACACCGTGAGCCTCATCAAGATATAGTTTAACATCAAATTCATGTTTCAACTCAATCAAACGAGCAAGATCTGCTTCATCTCCATCCATGCTAAAAACAGACTCGGAAACAATGACTACCTGGTCATAATTTTTTCTGTGTTTTTTAAGCAGGTCATATAACTGCTCATAATCACCATGGCGAAAACGTTTATGATCCGCCCTACTGAGTTGCAACCCATCATGAATGGAAGCGTGGTTAAGCTTATCAGAAAGGATCAGGTCTCCCTTGGCAAACAGTGTCGGCAAAATGCCAATATTTGCATGATAACCTGAATTAAAAAGCAGGACAGACTCGCTTTTATATGCGTTGGCAATCTCGTCTTCCAGATGATGGGATAGTAATGAATCTCCGGTAAGCAATCTTGACGAGGCAGCGGAAAATCCTGATACCCCGCTTTCCACACGATCTAACTCCTGATAAAAGCGTTGCAGCAGTTCACTATCCTGCCCCAGTCCCAGATAATCATTTGAACTGAGGTTTAGAAGTTTCCGCCCTTTATATTTTACAATACCGGCACCATATTGTTCCACCGGAACCAACTCTCTGAAGCGCCCTTTCAATTCAAGATCGTGGAGTTTTTTAGCATATCGGGAACTCACTTACTCTGTTCTCCGTCAAGTACTTCACAAATAGCAGCAGTCAACACAGCCAAATCTTCCTGTTCCATACAATATGGGGGCATCACATACACAAGACGGCCAAAGGGACGCACCCACACACCTTTTTCCACAAAGGCTGGCTGAATATGAGCCATATCTACGGGTTCTCTCATTTCAACCACACCTATTCCACCCAATATCCGGACATCGGCAACATTTTTAAAATCTGTACAGGGAGCAAGTCCCAACTGTAAGCCTTTTTCAAGATTATAGATATTGTGCTGCCAATCTGATTCCAGCAGTAAAGTAACAGAAGCATTTGCCACAGCACAGGCAAGAGGATTAGCCATATAGGTCGGGCCATGCATAAATACCCCAGGATCGCCTTTTGAAATCATCTCTCCAACTTTTCTGCTTGCCAATACTGCTGACAGGCTCATGTATCCGCCGGTAAGCGCCTTCCCCAAACAAAGAAGGTCTGGAGCGATCTTTGCGTGCTCACAAGCAAAAAGCTTTCCACTTCGGCCAAAACCGGTTGCAATCTCATCTGCAATCAGCAGTACATCGTAGTGATCGCAAAGCTCGCGCACCCTGCGTAGATATTCAGGATGATAAAATCGCATTCCACCTGCTCCCTGAACTATGGGTTCAAGAATTACGGCACAAAGAGAATCATGTTGTTCTTCAATCAGTTTTTCAAAGGAATTAAGGTCATTCTTATCCCACTCATCATAAAAACTGCATTCTGGTCTATCGGCAAAAAAATATTCCGGCAGAACACCTTTAAAAATTTGGTGCATTCCATTTACAGGATCACATACCGACATACAGTGAAAAACATCTCCATGATATCCGGATCGAATAGTGAGGAATCGTTTTTTAGAGGGTCTTCCTGCCGCATGGAAATATTGAATGGCCATTTTCATGGCAACTTCCACAGCAACAGATCCGGAATCTGCAAAAAAAACCAAGTCAAGCGGATCTGGAGTGATCTCAACAAGAATACTGGCCAGAGTTACTGCCGGTTCGTGAGTAAGCCCGCCAAACATCACATGGGACAGTTTAGCAGCCTGTTCCTGCAGGGCGGCAGTGAGTACGGGATGATTATACCCGTGAATGACAGACCACCAGGAAGCCATACCATCAATCAGTTCTCTCCCATCGGTCAGGCGAATGCGAACGCCGGATGCTGATTCCACAGGATACATTGGCAGAGGCTTACTTATGGAAGAATAAGGATGCCAGATATGCTGCCGGTCAAAGGCGAGAAGTTCATCAGATGTCATTTTTTATTTCCAGGAACATCGAAGCCAAGGTTGCTAAACGCGACAAGATCTTCGGCAACTCCCACCCCGGCAGTGCTTAGATAATCACCAACAATTGCTCCATTAGCTCCTGCTGCAAACATCTTATATTGATCCTGTTCAAACCGGCCACGACCACCTGCAATACGAATAACTGCTAAAGGATTAACAAACCGGAAAAGTGCAACACAACGCAGAACATCCTCAAGAGATATCGCTTCAATAACTGCAAGAGGAGTGGATTCAATGGGACTGAGAATATTGATCGGAATGGAAAGTACGCCAAGATCACGCAACTCAAAAGCAAGCTGTAAACGATTTTCCAGAGATTCCCCCATACCGATAATACCGCCGGAGCAAAGATCCATCCCCGCAGCTCTTGCAATTTTAAGCGTTTCTACCTTATCATTCCAGCTATGGGTAGTACAGATAGAAGGAAAAAACTCCCGACAGGTTTCCAGATTACAGTGATAACGACGAACGCCAAAAGAAACCAGCTGTTTGGCAGTTTCTTCTGTGAGGAACCCCATTGATGCACAAAAGCGAAGCTCTGTCACATCTGCTATTGCAGAATACAAGCTGCCCATGGCATCCATCTGAGAGGTGCTCAGACTTCGTCCTGCCGCAACTAAAGACAAACGCAAAACACCGTAAGCATCGTTCTCTCTGGCCTGGCTTATGGCAATTTGCGGCTCGATCTGTTCGTAAATGTTTATATTCGTATGATGATGAACAGACTGAGCGCAATAACGGCAATCTTCCGAGCATTTCCCGGAACGGGCATTGATGATGGAACAGAGATCAAAACCTGCTCCATGAATATCACGGCAAAGCATGGCTGCTGCATCACATAAACTTGTGAGGCTAGCCGTTTGAGCAAGCTCCATGACCTGAGCAAAATCAAGTTCACCGCCATCTTGGATGATTTTTATGCAGTGCTCTATCATTTAAGACCAAAAGGTGACTATACTATCAAGAAGACATCATGCCAGTTTGCCCATACATTTTGCTAGCCCTTCAGGAGTGTCAAACTGTAGTGCCTGATACTTATATCCCTTGGGAGCAATCTTCCGCATCATGCCTTTAAGCACAGTTTTGGGACCAACCTCAATAAAAGTATCGACGCCTTCATCAATCATGGTGCTGATGATTTCAAACCAGCGAACACGAGAAGCGATCTGACTGGCCATCATATCTTTGATTTTCCCGGTATCCTGTTCCAGACCTGCTGAAACATTAAAATACACGGGCCTTGCAGGTGCTTTAAAAGGAACCTCATCCATAAACGCTGCAAAATCAGGAACTGCATTGGCAACCAGTGGACTGTGATTAGCAACACTTACCGCAAGAGGAATCACTCTGGCACCATTCTCAGAAGCCACTTTTTCAACTGCGTCAAGCCCTGGAATAGAACCAGAAATCACAATCTGCAACTCTGTGTTATGGTTTGCCGCAGTGACAATTCCTGCATCACTGCAATCTGCGATAATTGTTTCAACTTCTTCAATGGTTTTTCCTAGCACAGCACGCATTCCGCCGGGGTTTGATTGTCCTTCACGTTCCATAAGGGCACCACGCTTAATCACAAGGCGAATTGTATCCTCAACAGTTAGGATACCTGCTGCACACAGAGCTGAATATTCACCAAGACTATGACCGGCAAAACAAGCAGCAGAAAGAGTATCACCCCATGCCTTTTTTAACCCCTGATAACAGATCAGATTCGTTACTGTAATGGCTGGTTGAAGATGGACAGCCCGTGTAAGCTCCTCTATTGGCCCTTCCTGACAGAGCTGTTCCAGGGGAAACTCACATACAGAGGCGGCCATTTCCATGATGGCAGCACAATCAGTGTCTGAATCTATAAATTCACGTCCCATTCCTAAAAACTGCGATCCCTGACCGGGAAAAAGTACTGCTATTTTCATATTATTATTTTTCCTGTTTGAGTTTCTTCTGTCGTTCTTCAAGATAAGTCGCCAGTAGAAAAAGAGCCACACCCACAGTTATTGCAGAATCGGCCACATTAAATACAGGCCAGTGATAGCCAGCCACTTGAAAATCAAAAAAATCAACCACTGCACCAAGACGGACACGATCTATCAAATTACCAATGGCACCCCCTGCAATCATGGCAAGAGCCGGGCCATACAAACGATGGTCTTTTCTCATCCGGAACCATGCAATACAAAGAAATACTAACGCAACGGAGATAAGGATCAGAAAGAAATAGTGCCGCCAGGCTGATGTCACTCCTGCCAGAAATCCAAAGGCGGCACCTTTATTGGTGAGATAAGTAAGGTTGAAAAAATTCGGGATAATTACTAAGGATTCATAGAGATGAAAACTCTTTAGCACCAGCATCTTTGTCAGCTGATCAAGAACTACCACCAGCAATACGAGAAATATTGATATATACACTTCCTGCTACTCCTCTATATCCATCGCCAGCACTACATTTAAGCAACGCTCACAAAGCTGCGGATGATCTGCATTACTGCCAACAAAAGAATCACGTATCCAGCATCGATCACATTTTTCTCCGCTGGCAGCACGAACAGCAACAGCCAGTTCAGGAATTTCCTCACTGACAAAAAAATCAAGATCAGCAATTTTACTCCTATCTTCACAACGAGTGAGTACCGAGATAATGCAAACATCTTTTACCTGATCCCACTCCTGTTCGATAAATGTTGCCCAGTCGCCAGTTACTTCAATTAGCACTTCAGCTTCAAGCGGATGCCCGATACATTTTTCCCGACGCGCTGCTTCCAGTGCTTTAGTAATCGCAGAACGTACCAGAATCAGTTTGTCCCAGCGTTCTTCCTGAGCACTATCACGTCTCTCAGAGGCTGCTGCAGGAAACTCTGTGAAAAAAATGGACTCTTTTAAATCAGCCTTCTCATCAAGCTGTTTAAAATGTTCCCAGGCTTCGGTGGTGGTGAATGTCAGAACCGGGCTCATTAATTGCAACAATCCTCCCAAAATTTCATGCAACACAGTCTGGGCAGAACGACGCTTTAGCGAATCAGTACCTGAGCAATAGAGTCTGTCCTTTAATATATCAAGATAGAAAGAACTCATGGTGGTTCCGCAAAAATAATTTAAAGCCTGGTGAATGGGGTGAAATTCATAGTTTTCATAGGCCGTGGTAACTTTTTCACGGAATTCTTCAAAACGGCCAAGTGCCCAGCGGTCGATCTCTTCCATCTTCTCAAATTCAACCGCATTAACAGATGGATCAAAGTCTGTCACATTACCAAGCATATAACGAATGGTATTACGGATTTTTCTATAGCTATCCGCAACTTGTTTGAGGATTTCATCGGAAACCTTCACATCATCACGATAATCTTCACTCGATACCCAGAGACGCAGGATCTCTGCACCGAATTTCTGAATTACTTCACTTGGTGCCACCACATTGCCTACGGATTTGGACATTTTTTTGCCCTGCCCATCCACAACATAACCATGGGTTAACACTCCTTTATAGGGTGCGCATCCACGGGTTCCAACAGATGTCAACAGAGAAGTCTGGAACCAGCCGCGATGCTGATCACTTCCTTCAAGATACAAGTCAGCAGGTAGTCGTAACTCATCGCGTGCTTCAACAACAGCCGCATGAGAACTTCCGGAATCAAACCAGACATCAAGGATATCTTCTTCTTTTTCAAACTCGTTTCCACCACAGGCGGAACAGGTACAGCCCTCTTCCATAAACTCCGACAGTTCATAACGGAACCAGGCATCTGCTCCTTCCTTACGAAAGAGTTCATCAATGCGTGCTACCAGTGCTTCACTTTTCACAACTTCGCCACAAGCCTTACAGCTTACAACGGTAATGGGTACCCCCCATGTACGCTGACGGGACAAGCACCAATCCGGACGATTTTCCACCATGGACTGAATACGCTGCATTGCCCAGGATGGTGTCCATTGAACTTTTTCAATTTCAGCCAATGCCTTTTGCTTAAGATCATTGCTTTCCATTGAAATAAACCACTGAGGTGTGGCCCTATACATAACCGGTTTTTTACAGCGCCAGCAGTGTGGATAGCTATGATTTATAGCATCTTCATGGAGCAGAACACCGCTTGCGGCCATGTCTGCATTGATAACTTTATTAACCGCAGGAACCTGCTGACCAACATACTGACCAGCCTCTTCGGTATAACGTCCCTCACTGTCAACTGGAGAAAGAATCTCAAGACCATAGCGAAGACCTGTCAGATAATCGTCTGCACCATGCCCTGGAGCTGTATGAACACAACCGGTTCCAGCTTCAAGGGTTACATAATTTGCGAGCACCAACAAAGAGTCACGATCCAAAAAAGGATGGCGGCACTTACGGTTTTCCAGGCCTTTTGCAGAAAATGTGGAAACAATTGAGTACTCACTGATCTCCATCTCCGCCATCACAGACTCGACCATTTCCTTGGCAATAATCAGTATTTCATCACCTGTTTTGACCGCTGCATATTCAAAATCAGGATGAAAAGCCACAGCAAGATTTGCAGGAAGGGTCCATGGAGTGGTTGTCCAGATAAGCACGGAAACCGTATCACCGCTAAGCGCTGAATCAATATCAGAAAAATCTTCAAGGATCGGGAATTTCACATAGATGGAAGGTGACGTGTGATCGTAATACTCGACCTCAGCCTCAGCCAAAGCAGTGGTACAGGTGGAACACCAGTAGACCGGTTTCTTATTTCTGGTCACAGAACCTGACAGCAGAAATGTGTTAAACTCCCTTGCGATGGTTGCCTGATAATCATAGTTCATGGTGAGATAGGGATTATCCCAGTCACCCAAAACGCCTAAGCGTTTAAATTCGTCCTTCTGGATTTTAATCCATTTTTCAGCATATTTACGGCAGGCGCCACGCTTGGAAATCTTGGGGATACTATTCTTTTTTTCACCAAGTTCCTGATCCACATTGTGTTCAATGGGGAGACCATGACAGTCCCAACCCGGGATATACGGTACCTGAAATCCTGCCATTCGCTTGGATTTGAGGATAATATCTTTTAAAATTTTATTAAACGCTGTGCCTAAATGAATATGCCCGTTGGCATAAGGAGGGCCGTCATGAAGCACATACAGAGGTTTCCCCTCAGCATGCTCTTGAAGCATTCCGTATAAATCTTCTTTTTCCCAGCGTTTAAGATACATAGGCTCTTTCTGATTCAGATTGGCCTTCATCTTAAACTTGGTCTGTGGCAGATTCAGGGTGTCCCTGTAATCCATAACTCTCTCCTTAGTACGCGGTTTTCGGTTTTAGGTTTTTGGTTTTCGGTACTCAAACTCTATGGGTAATCTATAAGTGCAAAACTTCTAAAAATACCAACTGGGCTTGAAGATGCAAGGAAAATTGGCAAAAACCGTTAAAAACAGCTTTAAAATTGACATCCACCTACACCCTATATTATAATGGAGAAGATATACACTTTAATACTTTTCAATTCATATACCATATAGAGACTATTCATGACTAAAATTATTGCCATGGCCGGCAAAGGTGGAACAGGCAAAACCACAACTTCGGCCCTTTTAACCCGCTATTTACTCAAAAAAAAGCAGACACCGTTCCTGCTCGTTGATGCAGATGCCAATGTCAATCTCAATGAACTTCTCGGCCTTGATGTAGGTATCACCCTGGGGCAAATCAGAAAAGAATTAAAAGGCGAACTGCCTCCAAACATGACACGTGATCAATTCATGGAACTGAAGATTCATCAGGCACTTATTGAAGAAACAGGATTTGATCTTCTTGTTATGGGACAACCCGACGGCCCTGGATGCTACTGTGCCGCAAACCAGTATCTTGCCATGACCATGGACAAACTTTCAGAAAACTACAAATATATCATAGTTGACAATGAAGCCGGCATGGAACATTTGAGCCGCATGAACATTCGTTCTATTGACTACCTGCTTGTCACCTCCGATCCATCAGCCAGGGGAATCCTCACAGCAAAACGTATTTCTGACATCACAGAACCGTTGGGGCTTGAAATCAAAAACCAGTATCTGCTGATTAACCGTGCCCCCCAGCCAGTACCGCCAGCCCTTCAGGAAAAGATTGATGAGGCAGTTGCAGATTCCGGCATGGAACTAGGCGGAATCATCCCTTCAAGTGACGTGCTGATCAATCAGGAACTGAGCGGGGAATCCTATCTAAACCTTGCTGATTCAGATGCTATTGTAATTACAGTCGATGAAATATTTGACAGAATTTTTTCCTGATAATGAACGGGTCCAATCAAACAGCCATAGAAGAGACGGTTAATTCGGACAACATCATGATCGAAATGATCAAGGTGAGTCGTACCTACGAGCCAAATATCACCGCTCTTTCAGACATTTCTCTTTCCGTTGAAACCGGGGAAATGTTTTTTCTTATAGGGAGAAGCGGAGCTGGAAAAACCACTCTTCTAAAACTCATTTGTAATATGGAGGTTCCCACAAAAGGACTTATCGAAGTTGCCGGCTATAATATAAATCAACTCAAGGGAAAGGATCTCGCCCACTTGAGACAGAAAATTGGTGTGGCCTACCAGGACTTCAAACTCCTCAGTGAGAGAACAGTGGCTGAAAATATTGCCATTGCCATGGAAGTTTCCTATAAAAAACCACGAGCCATCAAACAAAGGGTTCGAGATCTGCTTGACCAATTATTACTCGCTGACAAACATAACTCCATTACCAGTGACCTGTCTCGCGGCGAACAGCAACGCGTCGCTCTGGCACGGGCTGTTGCCAATTCTCCTCGCTTAATTCTTGTGGATGAACCCACTGGAAACCTGGATGCGTCTACCACCAAACAGGTCATGGAGCTTCTTAACCGAAGTAAAATGGCTGGCGCCACCATTGTTATTGCCACCCACGACGCCTCCATCTATCAGCAAAGCACACATCGGGTTATGGAACTTCGCAATGGCGCTATTCATTCCCTGACAAGAGGGGATCAATAATGAATTTCTGGTTTGCAGTCTTCAGACAGACGGGGCGAAACCTGAGACAGACTTGGACATCCCAGTTTATGACATTTCTTACTGTCAGTCTCTCCGTGCTCATCTTTGCTTTTTTCTATCTCATTTATACCAATATGCTTGGCACTGGAGACAGATTAAGCGATGATCTTCGCCTCATTGTCTACCTTGAAGAGGAGCCGGGTAGCGAAATGAAAGAGCAGCTCCGTCGTAAAATTAAAAACTTTGACGATGTTGAGGAAATTATCTTTGTTTCAAAGGCTGAGGCCTATGAGCATTTTGTTACACAACTGGGGGATGACTCCGATGTGTTGACCGGCATGCCGGAAAATTTCCTCCCTGCCTCCATTGAGGTTGTGCCGCTGAAAAGCCTCCGTGGTTACAATCAGATAAAACTTTTCTCAGAGTATCTGGCAAGCCTGCCAGGCACAGAAAAAGTACAATATGGTCAGGAATGGGTGGAAAGATTCTATTATTTTACCCGCTTGATCACCATTGTTGTACTGCTTAGTGGAATGCTTCTCATCCTCACCGCAACTTTTATGGTAGCCTACACCATCAGACTTACCATCATGGGGCGTAAGGACGAACTGGAACTTTTAAGACTGGTCGGTGCTACTAACAGCTACATAAGAACTCCATTTCTTCTTGAAGGTATCCTGCAGGGATTTATGGGGTCTGTCATTGGGCTTTCCGCTCTCTACTGTTTATTTCAATGGATCAGTGTCCATTTTGCGGGGCCGGGAATCTTAAATCTTTTTCAATTTAATTTTTTCTCATTCAGGGTGATACTTTTAATTATCCTGGGTTCCATTGCTCTTTGTAGTCTTGGCAGTTACTCTTCCATTCGAAAATTTTTGAAATTTTGATACCTTATGTTTTTTTCAAGTACACACACCTGGCACTTTGGAGCTTCCCCCTGTAAACAACTTTTTATTCTATTTAGCTGTGTACTCTTTGTTTTTCTGATTGGCCCATCCATTTGCCTGGGTCAAACAGACAGAAAGACAGAGAAACAACAAATCGAAAAAGGTATAAAAAAACACCGTACCAACATCAACAAATTACAGAGTGGAATAACCAGTCAGAAGGGTCAGATAGAATCTTCGGCACAAAAACAGCGAAACCTGTTTGATGAACTGACTCTTATCAATGCAAGACTCCTTACTCAACTAAAAAAACTACGGAGTTTTGAAGAACAGGTTGACAGGCAGGAAGAGCTGATCAGCAAAAAAGAAGACGAATTACAGAACTTCAAATCGTCCAAACAGAACGTCCAGAATCATCTGCAGGAAAGAATCAAAGCATATTATAAGATGGGGAAAGTTGGTATTGCCAATGTAGCTTTTTCCACAAAAAGTATGCCGCAAATGCTACAATTCAGAGATTCTTTTGCCAGCCTAATCGACTATGACAAGTCCCTTCTTGATGAATACCGTAAATCCATTGATACATTACAACGAGCTCAAGTGACACTCAGCTTGGAAAAAGGTGCCCTTGGTGACTTAATTACGTTTGCAAAAGAAGAACAGGAAGCCAGCAACTCAATCAAGCTTGAAAAAGAAGCTCTTTTCAACCAGATAAAAACCCAGAAGGAATTGCACGAACAGGCTGTCAAAGAAATGAAAAAGGTCGCAGGTAACCTAACAAATTCCCTTAATGCCCTAAAAAGAAAAAATGAATTATTTGACCAGGGGTTCTTACTGAATAAAGGCAAGCATCCGGTTCCCATAGCAGGTAAGATCATAGCACGCTTTGGTGAAGAGCATAGCAATCGACTTGGGATCAGTAGAAAAACTACCGGCATCACCATTGCGACCCGAGGCATCAACAAGGTTTATGCTATATTTGAAGGGGAAGTCAGCTATGCCGAACACCTCTATGGTTATGGAAACACTATTATTATCGACCATGGCTTTCAATATTTTTCCATCACTTCACGTCTTGAAAAACTTCTGGTAAAAGAAGGTGACAGGATCGCACAGGGTGATACTATTGCTCTCACCGGAGATACAGCAACACTTATGGATGAGGGGATATACTTTGAAATTCGACAAGGTTCTAAGCCGCTGGAGCCTCTTCAGTGGCTTGACAATAATGACTTTATTCTGCCAGAATAGGTACAGATGCCCTGCGGGCAGAAGGTATTCGGTGTTCGGTGTCCGGTAACTGACAAATTACACAGGAACAATTGCCACAGAAACTTTTCAAATCCAACGGAAACCACGTGAAAATATTAACAAGCATTTTTTTTATCTTCTCTATTTTCATAGGTCACACCTCCATATCACAAGCAGCAATCTCCCAGGATCAACGGGAAGCTACCTATCGGCAACTGGAGATATTTGCCAATGTTCTTAGTATATTACAAGAAAACCATATTGACGAAATCAATGCAGATGACACCATCGAAGGCGCAATCAGGGGTATGCTCCTCTCACTTGATCCACACTCATCATATCTAACGGCAAATGACTTTACTGAACTGCAGGATGCAACCCGGGGAGATTTTTCAGGTATCGGTATTGAAATCACCGTTCGCGATGGAATTCTAACCATTATATCGCCCATTGATGGAACCCCTGCCGACAAAGCCGGACTCCAGGCAAAAGATCTCATCGTAAAAATAAATGGAGAACCCACCAGAAATATGCCATCCATGGATGCCATCAAACTGCTGAAAGGTAAAAAGGGGAGTGAGGTAACACTGTCCATCTATCGAGACGGCTGGCAGGAGCTGAAAGAATTCACCCTTGTTCGAGATATCATTTCACTGCACAGTGTAAATGGTCTCTTTCTTGAACCTGGCTTTGCTTATGTGCGTATTACAAATTTTCAGGAAAAAACCACAAAAGATGTCAAAAAACTCCTAATTGAACTCGAAAAAGATGAGCTGATTAAAGGGTTAATTCTTGACCTTCGCAACAATCCGGGCGGACTACTTGACCAGGCCATTTCAATTTCAGATATTTTCCTGAATCAAGGGCTTATCGTTTATACCAAGGGTCGGATACAAGAACAAAACATGACATTTCAGGCTCATTCCAATAATGGAAAGAACCTGTACCCCTTGGTTATTCTGGTAAATGAAGGATCTGCCAGTGCATCCGAAATTGTTGCGGGTGCCATCCAGGATCATAAACGCGGCGTTATTGTAGGTACTCAAACCTTTGGGAAAGGATCGGTACAAACCATTATTCCTATGCCCGGTGGGTCTGGTCTGCGACTCACAACGGCCAGGTACTTCACACCCAATGGGAGATCCATTCAGGCCACGGGTATTGTTCCAAACGTTGAAGTACCCCACATCCAGTATGTAAAAGAAGGAAAAGCCAGTCCTCAATTACCGAATTTTGTACGTGAAACTGATCTTAAAAATCATATTTTAAATCGTAATGGACAATCAGAAAAAACTGAAAAAAAGACTGCTGACACACATGGTGAGAACAAAGCAAAAGATCAACAAAAGATCGAGAAGCGTCTCAAAAAAGACAATCAACTGCGCACTGCTCTTAATATCCTGAAAAGCCTCAACCTGTATACTGAATATCAGACTGATTCCAAGCTTGACAGTATCGTACCAGCTGAGAAAAACATCTCAGCTGACGCAGGTGTTGAACGGTAGCCTGGCACTCTTTCAATACCGATACTAAAACCCAAGCTCCTTCAAAAATCGTTCATCCCTCGACCAGTTTTTCCTGACCTTGACCCAAAGCTTCAACAAAACTTTCTGGCCCAGCATTTTTTCGATATCCTTTCGAGCTGCAATGCCAATACTTTTTAATTTCTTTCCACCCTTCCCTATGACTATCCCCTTTTGAGAATTTCTTTCGAGAACAATGGTCGCATGGATGGTGGTCATCTGTTTTTTGGTATCTTCCTGAAAAGATTCCAGGGTGACGGCTGATGAATAAGGAATCTCCTGACCTGTGAGAAGAAACACTTTTTCCCGCACAATTTCAGTTACCAAAAATCGTTCGCTGGCATCTGTTGGAATGTCTTCTGGAAAATAGCGCGGGCCAAGTGGAAGAATGGTAAGTAATTCTTTCACAACCACGTCCGTTCCCTCTCCAGTGAGTGCAGATAGAGGCATCACTCCATGAAACGGGAAAAGCTCAGAGTAGCGTTTAATCATGGGAAGGAGTCGCTCTTTTTCCAGCAGGTCAACCTTATTCAAGACAAGGATAACAGGGGCTGAAACTCCATCCATATGCTCCATCATCTCCGTGTTTTTTTCCTGTTCCACTTTTTGGGGCAGCGGCAGGGAAACATCAATCATATAGAGAATTGCATCCACTTCCTTCAAACTTTCCATGGCAATTCGTACCATTTCACGGTTCAACGGCTGCCTGGCCTTATGGAGTCCCGGAGTATCGAGCAGTACAATCTGATAATCATCACCGTTCACCACCCCAAGGATACGATTTCGTGTGGTTTGGGGTTTATTACTGACAATGGATATCTTTTGCCCAAGAAGATAATTCATTAACGTCGACTTCCCGGCATTTGGCGGGCCGACAATGGCAACCATCCCAGAGCGTATATTTCCTGTCAAAAACTCTTCAATCAATTTTTTATTCCTCTTTTGTTGCTACTGGTATCTCTTTTCAAGTGCCCTAATTGAAAAAGCACACTATAGTAATTTATTTTGCCCAGTATACAATTCAGAAAAACAAATTACTAGAGCCGATGATATTTTTATCACTTGCGCTCGCATACAATGAGATCAACTGATCAGCAAGGAATGTTAAGTAAAGGAAAACTCATAGAATATCTGGATGGAGGGAAATTTTTCTGCGCCTATATTACTGGCGTCCAGGCCAAACGCCTGCATCTAATCAATCAGAACGGCAGGGAAAAGAATCTTCCCGCATCCCGTGTTGTCCACTGCTCAGAGAAAACACATTCCGTTGGTTCCTCGCGCGAAGAGCTGGGCCGACAACTCATGGAGACTGCAGAAACCAGAAAGCAGCTCATGAAAAATATAGATCTTCCGGAGATATGGGAACTCCTGACCGACGAATCAACCCAAAGCTTTAGTCCATCTTTTCTTGCTGAACTGACTTTTGGCAAAGATGCTAACGATGATATCGTTGCAGCTTTTCTTCGCACTGTTTTTGAAGACAGGCTCTATTTCAAATATAAAGAAAATAAGATTATTGCCCATTCGTCTGAACAGATAGAACAACTCCAAAGTCAAAGAGACAAAGAAAAACGAACTCAGGAAATCATCGAACGTGGAGGTGTATTTCTTAAAGCAATAAACAGTGGCCCTAAAAAAGATATCCCACGAGATGCCACCTGTGATGAATGTCTGCATATCATCCGTGATTTTTATATTTCAGGCAGTGACTCAAAGCACGCCGATATCGCCAGAAAGATGCTAACAGCTGGTGGATTTAACAGACCCCACGATCCATTCCATCTTCTTGTTAAAGCCGGACTATGGGATAAAAATGAAAACATTCCACTTCTTCGGAATGATCTGCCGGTGGTCTTCCCACTCCTTGGCATCCAGCAGGCTGAAATGCTTCTCCAGCAGGGACCTGATAAACTCTTTCAGGATCCTGCCAGAAAAGATTTAACCCACCTGCAGCCCATGACCATAGATGGCCCGACCACGCTGGATTTTGATGATGCACTCACTGTTGAAGAACAGGATGGAAACTTTCTGGTGGGTGTTCACATCTCAGATGTTGCCCACTACGTACGACCTGAAGACCCACTGTTTTTAGAAGCAATGCGACGGGGAACATCCATCTATTTCCCGGAAGGACAGATTCCCATGCTGCCAAGACATCTCTCCCAGGGAATATGCAGCCTTGTTCAGGGAGAAATACGGGCAACCATCAGCTTTATGATTCTTCTGTCGAAAGAGGCAGAGGTTTTAAAAGTTCGGATATTTCCTTCCATCATAAAAGTTGCCAGACGGCTCACCTATGATGAAGTAAACAGCATGATGGACAGTGACAAAGAACTGGCAATACTCAATGATCTCCGCCGGAAACTCCGAAACAAACGTCTGGATGCCGGAGCCTTGCTCCTGCCTTTTCCCGATGTGAACATTCATCTTCAGAATGGCGGATCAAAAGTTCAGGTAAGCTTGGCCGATTCCGACACACCCTCCCGAACCCTTGTGTCGGAAATGATGATCCTGGCAAACACAGAGGCAGCCAGATATGTTGCAGACAGAATGGCTCCAGGCCTTTTCAGGGCTCAGAAACCTCCCAGAAGACGTGTGGTACAGGGTCTTGACAATGATCTTTTTCTAAATTCAAAACAGCGAAAGATGTTGTCACGGGGTGAACTTCTTATCAACGCCCAGCCCCATAGTGGACTCGGTGTTACCCAGTATACAACTATAACTTCCCCAATCCGCAGACTTCTTGATCTTGTCATGCAACATCAGATTCACTCCCTGGTTCGTCGTGAAGAAATCAGGTTTACTGAGGAGATGTGCAAAGATTTCACTTCTGTTATTGGTCGAACTTTAGCTAAGGCCAATAACGTTCGGCAACAACGCCATCGCTACTGGCTGCTTAAATATCTTGAGACCCGACAGGATAGACCATTTACGGCCCTGGTTCTTGAATGCGGCCCCAAACGAACCTTTCTTCTGTTAACCGATATTTTGTTGAACATTGACCTGCCTACACCTTCCGGAAACAGGCCGGAACCCGGATCTCGGATATTGGTAAACTTGACTCGAGCTGATGCGCTTGACAACACACTGCGATTCGATTGGTGATGATGTATGACAACTACTAATGATCTTTGGGAATTATTGGGAGATACGGAAAGAGATGATATTCCCCATGTTTTAACAAAACTCTTTGCGATTTATGAAGAAAAACTTCAGTTACATCCGGAAGATCCCACTGCGATCGACTTCTTTAAACATCTCTCACAGGCACTTTCTCAAGTAGACGAATGTAACTTGAACCGGCGCTAGCCACCGCATTTCTCAAGAACGATTCGACTGCAAACTAAACAGAGAACTGACTAGCTGCTCTAGAAATTATAGTAGATATAAATATAAACATAAACATAAACGCTCAATCACCATATCTTCATTCCCATGAGTACACAGCTGGAACAGGAAATCGCCAAAAGACGTACCTTTGGCATCATCAGTCACCCGGATGCCGGTAAAACAACCCTTACGGAAAAACTCCTTCTTTATGGAGGTGCTATTAATATGGCAGGTGCCGTAAAATCACGTAAAGCTGATCGTCATGCAACTAGTGACTGGATGGCTATTGAGCAGGAACGCGGTATCTCGGTTACCACTTCTGTGATGAAATTCACCTATGGTGATTTTGAAGTGAACCTGCTGGATACCCCTGGACATCAGGATTTCTCAGAAGATACCTACCGGGTTCTCACTGCCGTGGATTCAGCAATCATGGTTATCGATTCTGCAAAAGGTGTTGAGACCCAGACGGAAAAATTGATGGAAGTGTGCCGTATGCGAAACACACCACTCATCACTTTTATCAACAAACTCGATCGCGAAGGAATGGATCCACTCGATATCCTGGCTGACATTGAAGACAAGCTGCAAATCGAGTGTACACCTATGTCCTGGCCAATTGGAATGGGGAAGACCTTTAAAGGTGTCTATAATCTGTATAAAAAACAGATTCACCTTTTCACCGCAGGAAAAGGTGGACGGGATCAGGGAGGCATTACCATAGATTCGCTTGATGATCCGCGTCTCGACGAAATACTTGGCGAACATGATGCGGGAGTTCTACGTGATGATATCGAACTTCTTGAAGGGGCGGCCAACCCGTTGGAGTATGATCATTATTTAAATGCCAGCCAGACTCCGGTTTTTTTTGGATCTGCCGTAAATAACTTTGGAGTCAAAGAACTCCTCGATGCCTTTGTTGAAATGGCGCCCCCCCCCAGTGCGCGTGCTGCTGCAACCAGGGATGTTGAGCCAACGGAAACAAACTTTTCCGGTTTTGTCTTTAAAATTCAGGCAAATATGAACCCGGCCCATCGTGACAGGATTGCTTTTTTTCGTATCTGTTCAGGGAAATTCACCAGAGGCATGAAAGTAAGGCATCATCGCCTGGGTAAAGATATCAGTCTTTCCAATGCTACCATCTTCATGGCCCAAGATAGAGCTAATGTGGAAGAAGCATGGCCAGGAGACATTATAGGTCTCCATAATCATGGTACAATAAAGATTGGAGACACGTTTACCCTGAAAGAAGAGTTAAAATACACGGGTATTCCAAATTTTGCCCCGGAACATTTCCGAAGAGTCATCCTAAAAAACCCTCTTAAGATGAAACAATTGCAGAAAGGCTTACAGCAGCTTGCTGAAGAAGGTGCAATTCAAGTTTTTCGCCCTAATATTGGCACATCTTATATTATGGGAGCCGTGGGAGTATTACAGTTTGAAGTAACGGTAGCAAGATTGAAAAACGAATATGGGGTAGATGCCATTTATGAACCCATAGACTTTCAGGCAGCACGCTGGGTGGAATGTGTAAATAAAAAGAAACTTGCCGAATTTGAACAGAAAAATCAAGCATCCCTGGCAGTGGATGCAGAAGGATTTCTTACCTACCTTGCCCAAAACGAGTGGATGCTAAACTTTTTCATGGAAAAATGGCCTGATATAGAGTTTCACAAGACCCGAGAAAATATATAAAAGAACGGTTTACGGTTTGGGGTTTTCGGTTTGCGGAAAAGAAAAGAACCAGTTTTTGGGTCTTTTACCGAAAACCGCAAACCTCACACCGTAAACCGCGCTTTTATTCATCATCAACGAATACCAATGCCCTTCCCTCAGAAATGGCCTCAGCAGTTTTTCTTCTGGCTATGGTAATTATGCGCTGAATGGTTCCTCTGGAAACACCCATTTTCTGACCGGCCTCCTCCTGAGTCAATCCATCACGATCACAGAGTCGCAAAACTTCCATTTCGTCACGAAACAACTCGATCAGATCAAGTTTAGACAATGGTATGCCGGTGGGTTTAAAAGACCGGCCGCAAAAATTTCCTTCACACTTTCTAAGTTTTTTTGGTCTTGGTGACATATTTTTGTATCGGAAAATTAAAATTTCTGTGGGAATTTTCCCTATATAAGTTGTCAGTTACGGAACACTGACAACTTATAACTTATGCCCGCAGGGTATCATGTTCAAACTTTGTGCAAATGAAACCCCCGGGAAATAAAAGTAAACGGATTAATGGTGACAAGCAGATCCACCACCACATGCCTGATCAACATTCATTTTAGGCAACAAACCTGCAGAAAATTTTTCCATAACAGCTCCGGCATCAGGAATTGCATTGGGATCAGCCCAGTACACATCAATTCCGACTTTAGCAAAGCCCTGCATAGGCTTGGCACCTATGCCCCCCACAACTATTGCATTAGCTCCAGAATCTTTAAGAAAATTCACAGGAACCATACAGCCACCTTCCTCATGTTGAGGAACGGGCAACATTTCAACCGAAATAACTTTATTGTCTGAATCTACTTCAACCAGAGTAAAGACATCACAATGTCCAAAGTGCTCGGAACGAGAGGCTTCCATGCCTCCAGGATTGTTGGTTGGTATTGCTATACGCATCTTAATAATCTCCTTGATCTCACCGATATCAACGGTAAATCTGTTAGTTAAATCAAAAAAAACCAATCGTAAATCGATCAGTATCCACTATCAATAATGAAGCCTTACTGTCATTACAGGCACAGGACATTTTTGAACAACTCCTCCTGGCTGCACTTCCAAGTAAAATCTCATCGTAACTACTCACGGGTAAGCATAGTCGTTTCAAGAAACTCTGATGTTGTAACTGCTTGTAGGGTACCCGACTCTCATTGCAACTTTTAGCTGTACTGATGAGCCTTACCACAGCAAACAAATTAATGAACATATGCACAAGGTAGTTCCACCTCCCGCCCCTGTCAAGAGAAAATCTCATGAATAGAATTTAGCTTACAAAAATATCCTAATCAGAGTATTCTATGCGTAAAATTTTTTTAAAACATACCAACTCTATTGCTAACGGGAAGAGTTGACAAAGAATATTTTTCATCCTTATTCTCCTGAGTTCTTACTCTTCCCTGTGAAATTATATATTACAAATGATTCGTCATCAAGTTCTTAAAACACTCCTTTTTCTTTCGCTGATACTATGTACAGGAAACATCGCACTGGCAAAAGCCGCTCCGGAAGTACAATTCAAAGACATCACCATTACCACATCTATCCATCATCTATTACTCTTTGGTGTCGTTAAAAACAGTCATCAAAAAGAACTTGAGAAGGCTCTGTACAGTGGAATTCCCATGCAGTTTACTTTCTATGTTGAACTCTACCGCACCAGAGAAAACTGGACTGATGAAGAGCTGGTCACGCTCGAGTTTGATCACACCCTCAAATATGACATTCTAAAGGAAAACTACCAGCTTGAGATCGAAGAACAAAATAACAGAATATATACCTATGCAAATCTTGATGAAGCCATGGCAGTAATGAATGACATAAATGGTCTCAAGGTCATAGAACTGGCAAAACTTCTTCCGGACAATTCCTATGAACTGCGAATGAAGGCGGAACTTTTAGAAAAAACTCTTCCCATGAATCTTCATTATATCGTTCCCTTTATCTCCATGTGGAACATCGAAACAGACTGGGTTACTATAGAATTCACCTACTAAAACAAAGATTTTCACTTCTTTATGGACGAAGACACCCCTGACATAAGCCCGTCGCCTCCCTATCAGGAACTGAGCAAAGCAAAACTCAGCAAAAAGCAGCGAATGCAGAAAAAACGCCTTATCAGGCAGGTCATTTTTATTTGTCTCTGTCTTATTCCATTTTTCGTCTGGCTGGAAAGTTCTCTCTTAAACGCTGATATCACCCTGCCAATCTCAAGTAATATCCTTGTGTTTGGAATTATCAATCTTAACGTTATCCTTGTCCTGGTTGTGCTTTTCCTTGTTCTTCGTAATCTGGCAGAGCTTTTTTTCGAAAGCAGACGAAATATATTAGGTTCAAAATTAAAGAGTAAACTGGTTATCTCTTTTATTTCGCTCTCACTAATCCCCACCATTCTTCTCTTTTTTATCTCGCTGCAATTTGTTTCAACCAGTATGGACTACTGGTTTAATTCCAATATCGAGATTTCTTTGCAAAATTCCATAGATCTTGCAAAATCGTATCTTCAGGAAACAACGGATGAAGTTGATATTTTAGGAGAAACTGCTGAACTTAGCATTGCTAACCAAGGCGTTTTCAAACAGAGTCCCGATGCTCTTGAGAAAAATCTGACTGACATCCTTGCAGCCCATAACACCAGCAATGCACTCAACTTCACCCTTATCACCGACCAGAGAAATAAATATTTTTCCGCATCCTCCCCTTTTTTGGCCAGCCAGCAATTACCTGCAATACCGCTTGCAACTCTCGACAACATCCGAGAAACAAAGAAACGGGAAATCCTTATTCAAAAATCAACAGTTGGTGATTTGGTACGCCGTGTTAATTCCATACAACTCAGCTGGAACCCCACTGAAGAAATTTATCTGGTTACAACTCTCCTCATAAAAAAAGAACAGACAGATCAACTGGATCGTATATCTAAAGGTATTGAGGATTACCGACAATTAAAATACCTTAAAAAACCATTTAAGTTCTGGCTGCTCATCATTCTGCTCATAGTGACCCTGCTGATCATCTTTTCGGCCATCTGGTTTGGGCTTTATATTGCGAGAAGTATTACGGAGCCACTGGATAAGATTGCAATGGCCACCAGGCGAGTTGCAGAAGGAGATCTGGACTTTGTACTGGAAAAGCAATCCGATGATGAAATGGGACTGCTGGTGGATTCTTTTAATACCATGACTTCAAATCTCAATTCCAGCAATGCAAAACTAGCCGATGCTCATAATGCCCTGCAGTTGAGCTCGAGTGAATCCGATGACAGAAGACGCTATACAGAAATTATCCTGCACAATGTGGAAGCCGGTGTTATTGCGCTCAATGAAGAAGGCATCATAACGACCATCAATCGCTTTGCTGAAAAACTCCTTAATATCAAAAAAGAACACTTTCTCGGACTCAATTTTACCCAGGTACTCCCCGCAAAACATGCTGCCATCATCTACGAATTTATCCAAGAACTTGCTATCACCGGCAAACAATCCGTCCGTCAACACCTCAAACTTTCCATATTACGGAAAAACTTTTCACTGCTGATAACATTCACCCGCCTTGAAAATGAAGCAAGAGAGCCTTTGGGGTTTGTCCTCGTCTTTGCTAACCTCACAGAACTTGAAAATATGCAGCGCATGGCCGCATGGCGTGAAGTTGCTCGTCGCATTGCCCATGAAATCAAAAACCCCCTTACTCCCATCCAACTTTCAGCCCAACGCCTGCGCAGACGCTATCCGGAGATACTGGAAGAAGAAAATTCAATCTTTGATCAGTGCACAAGTACCATTATCAGGCAAGTGGACGAAATCAAAATTCTTGTTAGTGAATTCTCACAATTTGCAAGAATGCCTAAGATCAACAAGGCTCCTGCTGATATCACTAAAATGATAAACGAAACACTTTTCCTCTACAAACAGGCACATCCTGCAATTACCTTCAGGGTCAGAATCAATGCTCAAAATGAAATTCCCATCTTTACTTTTGATATCGAACAGATGAAACGCTGTTTTATAAATCTCTTCGACAATGCAGTTGCAGTTTTACCCGACGGAGGTATAGTCGATATTATCCTGGAACCTGATAAAGAAGAGGAGAATCTCTTTATACAGGTTTGTGATTCAGGGCCAGGCATCTCAGAAGATGAAAAGTTAAAACTCTTTGAGCCATATTTTTCAACTAAGAAGACAGGAACCGGATTGGGTCTGGCTATTGTCTCAACCATTGTCTCCGACCATAACGGCTATATTCGCGTACAGGATAATATCCCGCATGGCTCTATTTTTACCATAGAGCTGCCCTTACTAAATAAAAAGAACCTTCACAAAACAGATCAGATCTGTAAGAAAAACATTTCTTTATGACAAAAAAAATTCTTATCATAGATGACGAAGCATCCATTCGGGAAACCCTTTCCGGGATTCTTGAAGATGAAGGATTCTCTCCACTTTGCGCCGAATCAGCAGAAGTTGGAATCACGATTCTTGAGGAAAAAAATGTTGATCTGATCCTGCTTGATATCTGGCTGGGTGATAACATGGATGGCCTCACTGCACTTGAGAAGATTAAGGAAGTCTACTCACTGCCTGTTATCATGATTTCAGGTCATGGTACCATTGAAACTGCTGTCCAGGCCACTCGCAAAGGAGCCTTTGATTTTGTTGAGAAGCCCCTTTCCTATGACAAAATCATTCTTGCCATCACCAATGGACTCCGCTTTGCAGAACTGGAAAAAGAAAACAAAATCCTGCGTGACAAAACCAGTAAGATTGTAACAATCACCGGGGAGTCTGATGTAATCAAGGACTTGAAGGCACAAATAAATCGAGTTGCTCCCACCGATGCATGGGTTTTAATCCGGGGTGAGCACGGAACAGGCAAGGAACTTGTTGCACAATCCATTCACCGTCATTCCCTGGTGGCAGATCGTCCCATGATTGAGGTGAACTGCGCTGCAATCCCGGAAGAACTTATTGAGTCAGAACTTTTTGGCCACGAAAAGGGCTCATTTACCGGAGCACATAGTTCAAAGCGCGGTAAATTTGATCAGGCTGATGGAGGTATCCTGTTTCTTGATGAAATCGGTGATATGAGCTTGAAAACTCAGGCAAAAATCCTGCGAATTCTTCAGGAACAAAAATTTGAACGTGTTGGCGGTCACAAAACAATATCTGTGAATGTCCGGGTACTTGCGGCAACGAATAAAAATCTTGAAGAAGAAATTGAACGGGGAAACTTTCGTGCTGATCTTTTCTGGCGTCTCAATGTTGTCCCCATTACTGTTCCTAATCTATGCACACGGGTAGATGATATTGAACTGCTTGTGAACGATCTTATGAAAAGCCTTGCAAGCCGTGGCCTTGGTAAAAAAAAGTTTTCAGATAATGCACTGCGCCGTATGAAACGCCATTCCTGGCCTGGAAATGTGAGGGAGCTGAGAAACTTTGTTGAGCGAATGGCTATTATGTGCCCATCTGACACCATAAGTGAAGAAGATATCAGTATTTTTCTAATCCCAAGCACAAGTACCAACACCATTACTGAGCACCCTGACGCCATGCGTCCATACGAGGCAACAACCTTCAAGGATGCAAAAAAATACTTTGAAAAAGAATACCTGCAACAAAAACTAAATAAGAACAATGGTAACATCTCCCAAACCGCCGAGCAGGTGGGGATGGAGCGGAGCCATTTACATAAAAAACTAAAATCACTCGAAATATCGAGTTAGGAACAAGCAAATGGTCTTCCCGGAATATCGTCCACGTCGTCTTCGAAAAAATGAATCAATGCGAGCCTTGATTCGAGAAACACAGCTCTCCCCTGCACAATTTGTTTATCCGGTTTTTATAGCCCCCGGGAAAAACAAGCGGGAAGCAATCTCCTCCATGCCAGGTGTCTACAGGTTGAGCGTTGACCAACTGAAAAAAGAAGCACAGGAATGTATGGAACTCGGTGTAAATTCCATGATTCTCTTTGGTCTCCCTGAAAAGAAAGATGCCATGGGAAGCGGCGCACACGCCAAAGATGGTATCATTCAACGTGGAATCAGGGAACTCAAAAACAAGGCTCCTGATCTCAATATCATCACCGATGTTTGTCTCTGTGAATATACAGACCACGGCCACTGTGGCTGTTTAATCGGGGACATAGTAGATAACGACGCAACCCTTGAGATCCTGGCAAAAACTGCCCTTTCACATGCGCAGGCAGGAGCGGATATGGTCGCCCCTTCTGATATGATGGATGGAAGAGTTTCTGAAATTCGGGCAAGCCTTGATGAGCACAACTTTGATATGATCCCCATCATGTCCTATGCTGTAAAATATGCCTCAGCCTTTTACGGGCCTTTCCGCGATGCCGCAGATTGTACTCCACAGTTTGGTGATCGAAGGAGTTACCAGATGGATCCTGCAAACGCCAGAGAAGCACTGCGTGAAGCCACACTCGATGTGGATGAAGGTGCAGATATCCTTATGGTTAAACCTGCTGTTGCCTATCTTGATATTATCAGTCGCTTAAAAGATGAATTTGATCTGCCCATTGCTGCGTTTCATGTGAGTGGTGAATATGCTATGATCAAAGCGGCTGCGGAAAAAGGCTGGATTGATGGTGATAAAGTTATGGCAGAAACACTCCTTTCCATTAAACGTGCTGGTGCTGATATAATTTTAACTTATTTTGCTAAAGACATGGCAAGACTTTTACAGAAATAAAGAGATGAAAATGAACATAAAAGAATTACGAAAAAACATGATGCTGTCTAAAAAGACAGACCCGGAGAAATCCATAATTCTGGCCATGCTCCTTGATGCCACTCAGAAACTGGCCAAGGCTGACGGAAACCGTGAAGCCAACGAAAAAGACCTGTTGGCTGCTGCTAAAAGAGAACTCAAAATGGCTCATCAGTCCATTGATGCCGGAATTGACGTAGGCAATACTGTGGAAATTTTGCAGGTTTTCATGCCGATTACTAAAAGTGCTGAAGAAACGAAAGCTATCGTTGACGCTCTCGTTGCAGAGTTACCGGAGAAAAACCCAAAACTTATGGGAAAGATCATGGGAAGTCTGAAGAAAGAGTATGGTGACGACATGGATATGGGGATTGCGTCACAGATGGTAAAAGAAGCCCTTATTTAAATTGTATACACTTCATCAGGTTTATCTGACAGGCAATCATTTTTTGTTGCAGCACCGGACTCATTACCCAGAGTAAGCTGCAACAAAAAGCACCAACCGTATTTGCAAGCACATCAAAAATACTCACTGTACGGAAGTCAATAAAGGATTGATGGTATTCATCACTTATTCCATATAACAGGCAAAACAGAACTGTCAGGAATGTGGTACGCCCTGGATTCTCTAATCCTTTTTCCCCAAAAAACCAGAGGACTGTAAGAGCCAGCCCTCCGTAGGCTATCATATGGGCAAGCTTATCTGCCCCAGGAAAATCTGCCAAAAAAAAGGAAGGAAGATCGAGATTATCTCCACTTTGGTGGGAAAGAAAAAAAATAGTCCCCATGACAACAATCATAGGAACTACCCGAATTGCTAATGTCACAAAAGACAAGATAATCTACCTGTGCTCTTCCGGAGCCACATGAACCTGATTCAGAATTTCACTTGGATATTTCTTTTTTATCCGCTTGATAGCAGCACTGAGTTCTTTAACCGGATAGCCCACCATCACAGTTTTAGATTTATCACTATAGGCAGTGAGTTCAAACGCTTTGTGGCTGAGATCATAGGTGTGACTCCAGTTAATCTCAATAGTTTTTGATTTTTCATCAATAGGGAGCTCAAGTATTTCACCAGCACGAGCCAGCTGCACCGCATCGGAATCTGATATTTCAAGTAACCAGGCATCCCCTTCGACGGTGGCCAAAAGAATAAAGACACCAAGCTCTTTAATCTGCTGCCTCTTCTCAACTGCAACCTGAACAATGGCATTAAGCTCATTTGTCAATGAAATTTTCAATGCGGCTTCAGGATTTTTCTGAACCATTCCTGCCTGTTTTTTAGGCAGGCAACAATATTTAAACTTTTTCCCACTGCCGCAGAGGCATTGTTCATTTCTTCCTATCTTTCCCATTATATATATCGTCCCTTATATTGATTAAGAACGGGAGCTAAATAACTTGAACATATTACGCCGCAATTTTTTCGTCACCTGTACCTGGGAAAACTTTGCATACTACCAGTATGTAACGTTTTTTCAGGTACAGGTGGCGGAACAAAGGGCAAGTAAGATGTTCAAGTTATTTAGTGTACGTTCCTTAGCTACATTTACTATATCCGCACTCATGACAGGTCTCACATCCTTCTTCAAAAACAAGAGTGCCCGAACACTCCGGGCAAATTGAGGCAAAGCCATGCTGAGTTCCTGCCATAAAAGATTTGAACAATTTACTCAACTGAGCAGGAAGGTCAAGCATATGTCCACTTGAGCGATCCAGCTGCTTAATAATTTCAGACGCAGGGATGTTAAAACGCAGCGCTAAAGAAACCAGCCGACAGGTAGTGGTCCACATGGTTGATTTATCTTTAAGGTCAACACGGTTATCAAAAGGAAATTTTGCAAAAACCTCCATAGGCTGTTCATTCTCATCAAAACAGACGATAATATAGACAGATTTTTGATCCTGATCTTTTACCCGGTAACGCTTGGCACTCAAGGTATCAGGAAGTAATTTCTTTATACCATCACCTGACACCAAGGCTGTCTGCTGCTCAGTAGCTGCACTGTCTTTGGTGCCTGTGTTGTTTAAAACCTGCTGATCCCTGGAACCATCCCGGTAAACGGTAAGCCCCTTGCACCCCAGTTTGTACCCCATGACATAGGAGAATTCCACCTCTTCACGAGTTGCACTGTTCGGTAAATTAATGGTTTTTGAAATGGAAGAATCAACACCATTATTCTGTAGTATGCCCTGCATCCTGATATGGTCTTCAGGTGTTACATCCTGTGCTGTACGGAATACATCCTGCCAATGCTCAGGAATTTCATCATGCCCAATGACTGTGCCGGAATCTGCCACCTTTGCCATCAATTCTTCGGAGTAAAATCCTTCTTTACGGGCTATTTGTTCAAAGTGTTTATTAACAAGAATTAACCTATCCCCATCCATAACATTTTTGACCATGACAATGGAAAAATAGGGTTCACACCCTGAGGCACAATCAGCAATCATGGACACAGTACCAGTGGGCTGGATTGAAGTAAGAGCCGCATTTCGCCGTGCAGGATACTCGTTAATGTCTGCATCATAAGCAGGAAAAGCACCTTTTTCCTCAGCTCTCTCAATGGAACAAACTTCTGCTTTGTCCCGGACAAAATTCATGATCTCTGCTGCCTGCATGCGTCCTTCCTCACTTCCATAGGGCAATCCAAGCTGAATCAGCATATCATGCAATCCCATGATACCCATACCAATCTTTCTGGTTTTAAGTGTCATCTCCTCAATTTCAGGAATGGGAAACACATTGCAATCAATAACATTATCAAGAAAGGAAGTGGCAACCTGAACAACATGCTCCATTCGTTTGTAATCAACCTTGCCATTCTTTACAAAATTGCTAAGATTCAAAGAACCAAGATTACAGCTTTCATAGGGCAGCAACCACTGCTCACCACAAGGATTAGTCGCTTCAAAATCTCCAAGCTGTGGTGTCGTATTATCTCGATTAGCAACATCAATAAACAGAACACCGGGCTCTCCATTATGCCAGGCCAGATCAATAATTTTTTCAAAAACAGCATGTGCGTTTAGTGTTCCTGCTTCTTCGCCGGTGGAAGGTTCAATCAGAGCATATTCTGTCCTCTCCTCCACAGCCGTCATAAAATCATCGGTGATGGCCACACTGAAATTAAAATTAGTAAATTTGTTCTGATCCTCCTTGGCACTGATAAAATCCATAATATCAGGATGGTCAATACGCAGAACTCCCATATTGGCGCCCCTGCGCTTGCCGCCCTGTTTAATGGTCTCAGTGGCTACGTCAAAAACAGCAGCAAAGGATAGCGGGCCGGATGCCACACCCTGAGTTGAACGGACAGATGCATTTTTTGAACGAAGCCGGGAAAAAGAGTAGCCCGTACCTCCTCCCGTTTTATGAACAAGTGCGCCATTACGGATAGCTGTGAAAATCCCATCCATGGAGTCTTCGATGGGTAGCACAAAACAAGCGGCCAGCTGCCCGATATCAGTTCCCGCATTCATAAGACATGGAGAGTTAGGAAGAAAATCCAGATGATACATCATGCGAAAATAGGATTCACGTAACGCTTCAAACTTCTTACTCTTCTTCTCCGCTTGAGCCACTGCATTGCTCACCCTTTTACATAATGTTTCCCATGTTTCTGCAACCTCTCCGGCACTGTCTTTTAGATAGTAACGCCTTGTAAGTACAGTTTCTGCAGTTTTGGTCAATATCTGTTTTGTCAAATCAGGGGTCATGTGTGCCTCGTTTGGATAAAAAAAAGAATTTTGAATTGTATTGGCTGAAAACGCTGATAATTAAAAGATGCTATGGGGTATGCCAGGAAAGAAACTACATAAAACAACTGATTCCTCAACAATTTATTAAAGATTGATATATACCATATTTAGTTGCCTTGCAATAACAATCTACAACATATAGTAGAAAAACCCCATACATTGCTTTAGAAAACTCTTTAACTAAAAGATAAATCGAACTATTAAGCCCTCCTTATTTATTGCTTTTTAATACATAAAAAACAGGTCGACCAACAGCAGGCGTAGATTACAGGATCGAGAAGATTTTTCTTTTAATTTTGAAGCAATTTTTCAGGTTGAAAGTTATCTGCGCTATCAGGGGTCAAAGTTTGCCAAACGCTTTGATGCCAACTCTGTCCTCTATATCACCAAAGCGGCTGATTATTTTGACCTTGCAGACAATACCAACACCCCAGAAAGCCTCCAGGATCTTATGGGTACTCATTCAAAGTTTCTGGTTATCTCCTATACCTCAGACTCCCCCTGTGTCAGGATAGTTGTCAAAGAGTGTGCGATAAACACCCATGATCGAGACAGGCACGGGAAAATTGTCTCGCTTTTCTCTAACCTTCGTGCCACTTATGGGGTGTTTCTTATCGAAAAAACAAACAACGGTATCAAGTAAGAACACCAACAAAAAATCCCATTTTTTTTGCTTAACCACATCAAAACACATCCCCTCAGGTAATATCTACCTAATATGCCCCCACACTTAACAATAATTCTTGACTAAGTACTTTTCATGTACATTTTGTATGTGGACTATGTAGCATTAGTGTACAGCAAATAAGCCAGCATAAGTGCCTTCACCAAGCATCCGCATGAGGAGTTACAGTATCAATGAGACCAGTAAAAACACGCCTTGAAGAACATCTGATTACTGAAGAGCCATACTACCTTGCATCCGGCAGGGAGATCGAGATTGCCATATCTGCCCATAAGAATTGCCTACCGTTATTGTTAAAAGGCCCAACCGGTTGTGGAAAAACCAGATTCATGCAATTTTTGGCCTGGAAACTCAAACGCCCGCTCATCACAGTTTCCTGCCATGATGATCTTTCCACCAGTGATCTGGTTGGACGTTTTTTGATCAGATCAGGGGAAGCAGTATGGACAGATGGCCCGTTAACCTTAGCTGTTCGTGCCGGTGCTATTTGTTATCTTGATGAAATTGTGGAAGCAAGGAAAGACACAACGGTGGTTATTCATCCTCTTGCAGACGACAGACGAGAACTTCCGATGGAAAAACTTGGTGAACTCCTTTTGGCTCCTCCCGAATTTATGATCAGTGTTTCATACAATCCTGGATACCAGAGTGTATTAAAAGATCTTAAACCTTCAACACGACAGCGCTTTGTTGCCATTTCCTTTGATTATCCCAGCCCTGAAATGGAAGCTGAAATTGTCTGCAGGGAAGGTGGGGTTGATAAAAAGCTTGCAGACTCTTTAGTAAAACTTGCTGGGATGACGCGGAGCCTTAAAGAGTCAGGGCTTGCAGAAGGTGCCTCCACAAGGCTGCTCATCCAGACGGGACAACTGGTCCGGGATGGAATAGATATCCATACGGCCTGCCGGGCAGCACTCATTGAACCCTTGAGTGATGATCCCGAACTCCTTGCTGCTTTGCAGGAAATGGTAAGTTCTATTTTCTAACACTGCTGAACCGTAAGTCAGCCAGTAACAGTACCTTATCAGAATAATTTCTTTGAAAAAAGCAGGTAAGCACAGACTCCGACAAATTTTCATGTTAGGTACTCAATGTTTTACATTCTCTTATGAAACTAGCCCTTCTCACAGAACGCTTTTACGATCTCGTAGCACCCGATATCCCAAATGAATGGGATTTGGAGGAAGTACTGGAATTTCTCATTGACGAAAGCGATCCTACCTGCGAAGCCATCTTGGGTCATATTCCGATTATCTGGCCTGTCTCTCACTCCCTCTGTTTAGATTTTCTGCGCCTCTTACCAAAAACTTTAGAACATCTAAGCCTGGAGCAGATTCCACGCTGGATCGGAATCACTCTGGATCACTACGAAACAGATGGACTGCGCACGGCTCAACGCTTTATGCAGGATGATATCGAACAGTATCTCTCTAAACTAAAAGGCTGTGGCGGACTTAGTTTTACCAGTATTGAAAAGAGATTACTTCCATATATCCGTGGTATTGCAAGAAATGATCTACAAATCGGACAGGCAGGAACCAGCTATACAGACACCACATCTATTTATGTACCGGAAGAATTGAGCTTTTCCACGAATAATGATAACAACTTCCTCCTCTATAAATACATCCTCACCTTTCAATGGGGATTTATTGCATGTGGTAGTTTTATCAACAAGGCTCCCTCAGAATTTTCTCATATAGAATGTGATAAAGACACACTCTGGCTTCGTTCCTTTTTTGCAGGTTTTGAGGAACCATTACTGGCCCGCGACATTTACCATTCCCTTGAATCCATTCGGGTACAGAGCTTTCTCAGCCGTGAATTACCGGGGCTTATACGGGCTGCAGGAACATATATATTCCCGCGATTCGCTTCAAGCATCACCGAACATCCGCTCCAAGCTCTACAGCAGACACTACTTACAACTAATGCAAACCAGAGCCGCCTCCTTGACCATTACCTTAGCAAAAAAGAGTGTACACAATATCTTCTGGGACAAGCCTCAGCATATGATTCTATAAAGAACAGCGTAAAGATTTTTTCCAGAATTCACCAAACAAACTCAGAGTATATTCCCATCTCCCCCCTTCCCTTCCAGGGGATTCTAAAATTACGAGCCGTTGAAACTGCCCGAAAAATCCGGGAACAACAAATGGGTGAACAATTTGTAGATATGATGGCAGCATATCTCCTCACTCTTTCCAAAAAAGAACTGGACATTCTTCATAAGCAGGACAGTGGAAATAAAGGGCTTGCAGAATCAGATATCAGCATGATCATGGACAGCGAATTTGCTCAAACTGCTGACCGGGAAAAGGAAACACCTATACTCGTCACCATAAATAACGAACAATTGAAACTTCCTGCTGAACTTGAAGAATTAACCAAAAACTTTTTGGATGAATTTGGTCACCTTCCAACACATTTTTGCTCAAGTGCTGCAGGAAAGGCGGGACAGGCAATGATAGAGCAGGATGTTGCAGGACAGACAGAGAAGTCATCGCAACAAACAGGCACTCTTCTTTATGATGAATGGGATTATCGAAGGCAGGGGTATCGAAAGAACTGGTGCTCACTCCACTTTAAAAATCTTCCCCCTGTGTATTCTCCATTTATCCAGAATACCCTTGATAAATACCATGGCCTCACCATCCGTCTACGGCATCAGTTTGAGATGATGCGTAACCAGGAGCGCTTTGTAAAACGCCAGCGGGAAGGAGATGATATCGATTTTGATGCACTTGTGGAATCCATTTCAGACTCCCACGCAGGAATCTCAGCGTCAGATCGTCTCTTTATTCGCCTTCAAAGAGACGAACGTGACATTGCAGTTCTTTTTCTGGTGGATATGTCCAACTCAACAACTGGTTGGGTTAATAACGCACTTAAAGAATCTCTTGTTCTCATGGCGGAAGCACTGGAAGTACTGGGTGACCGTTACGGTATTTATGGTTTTTCAGGAATGCGCCGCTCCCGCTGTGAACTCTTCCATGTAAAGCACCTGAGCGAGTCCTATGGCGAACAGGTCAAAGGGCGAATCTGTTCCATTGTCCCTAGAGAATATACCCGAATGGGAGCTCCCATTCGCCATGCCACCAGCATTTTAAAAGAAATTGACGCCAAGGTGCGTCTTATCATAACTCTCACCGACGGTAAACCTGAGGACTATGATGATTACAAGGGAAAGTATGCCATTGAAGATACTCGCCATGCTCTGCTCGAAGCCAAAACAGCAGACATTCACCCCTTCTGTATAACCATTGACCATCAGGCAAAGGATTACATGCAGCATATGTATGGCCCTGCCAATTATATCTTCATTGATAATATACGGAAGCTTCCATTGAGAATACCTGAAATTTATAGGGTCTTAACCAGCTAAAGAACGTACACTAAACACTTGGCATCCATTCCCATTTACAATAGCCCTTATTTAGTAATCGACAAAGACTCTATTGGTGTATTTGCAATAAAGAACACAGCAAGAAGGTGTGATCGAAATGTTTACAAAACTGAAACTAAGCGATTCAACAGCCGCACAGATTGAATGGGATATGACACCAGATCTTGCCTTCTGTACATTTTCCGCAAAAGGGCTAAGAGACGATCTCACTAACACTGACGAACGTATCTGTTATTTTTTCGTGGATAACTACGGAGAGAAACCTAAGCTCTATCTTATGGAAAGAGGCACCAGATATATCAATGTCCTTGCAGAAGTTACAGCACCAGTTTCTATGCTGGAAGATTGCATCATCAGTCATGGCTGTACGTTAACCACCAAAGACAACTTCCCAATAGATGCATCTTTAAAAAAGTGGCTGATTAGTGAAGTAGTTGAACAAGAAAATTGTCCATTACTCATCCCGACTATTTCGGAGGGTTCAGAAAAAGAAAATTTTGGTGTGCCTCTCCCGGTTGCTGGTAAAACTGGATTCAAGGGAGAAAAAGTTATCCTTCCCACAAAACAAAGCAGTCTTGCTGAAAATGAACTCAAAGAACTAATCATCCGATGGAATTTTTATGATACAGTTCTTAATCCGCAGGGAAACTTTGAGAATGTATTGGCTGATAACGAAGATACGTTCACAGTCACCGATGAACGAACAGGAATAATGTGGCAAAAAGCAGGTCTTGATCTCTGTTCGATCAGAAAAATGAGTCGCAACATAGAACAACTGAACAAAGATACTTTTGCCGGATTTGACGACTGGCGAATACCAACTACAGAGGAAGCCATGTCACTCATGGAACAAGCCCCAAACAGGAAAGGACTTTACCTGCATCCCTGTTTTTCAAAAGAACAGCCTTTTGACGGCAAAACGAAAGCCCACAGGATACTGGTTCGTGGATTACAAACAAGGCAAGATTTATTGGTCTTCAGGAACTGTTCCCGGTGGCTTTTGTAAATTATGTAGAAAAAGTTGTTGATTATCGGCGCTATACAGTTTGATACAAATTAACTATTTTAGCTTTGGTTCGGTCAAAGGATGTTCCTTTCTTTTCTCTTCCTTCTCTTTTCCATACCAACCGATCCCCAGAAGATAGGAACCGAAAAGAATCATGATAACGGGTGATGACGCAACTGCTGTATCAGCACTTACAATTGCTACAAAAACTAACAATGCCAAGATTATTCCAATCAATTGTTGTTTCATTTTTCCCCTCATGAGTTGTTCTCAAAATATTCATTAACAACGTTCTAACACCGATGATGAACGGTAAGCCGGTATAGGTACCTTCACCAAATTCTTTTCAAAAAAACACGCAAAGAATTTATAAGGTACTAAACATAGTATAGTTGAGGAGAGTCAAGTTTGATATAGGCCGGATACCTATTTTCACAGAAGGCTAGGAGTAATACAACAAAAAATGACCGAGGAAGCACAGGTCTCGGACTTGCACTTTCCAGAGGTCTGCTGAAGGTACATTCAGGAAAAATACGGAAGAAAAACAGGATCTGTTTTTCAGAATAGATTGACAAATTGACAGTATCCAATTGTCGTATGGGGGTAAAACTCCATATGATTTTAAAAATGGTGGGCGAGATGGGATTCGAACCCATGACCTTCGGCTTCGGAGGCCGACACTCTATCCAGCTGAGCTACCCGCCCTTAGTGGGTATTATGGCATGAGTAGAAAGAACTCATGCTGTTCTCTATACCATTTGATTTTTCCACGTACCATCTTTTTTTTCGACATCATGGAAAAAGAGACTTCTTATGCATCTCTATTACGTTTTTTTTCTGGTTCATCCGACTGAAGCGTATTTTCCCATGACACAGCCACCAATGAATGGCTTTGGGATTCTATAGTTTCAGAATTACCAATCGATTTATTAGCCGACATGCTTGCTATTTTGTTTTGCTTCTCCCTTCCCTTTTTCAAAGGGAGGGAAGCAATCATCAATATACATTTCTACAAATCAAACAATAAGATCACAATTATTCCCTCAATCCTGTCATAACAGGGATTGGCACAAAGTACGCTTCAGTCGGATGAACCCCTTTTATTTCCTTCCATTTATTTGTCCCCTTTTTCTATTGGAGAGCGAAGTTCACCTATGAGGCGTTTGCAGATATGTTACGGTTGTGTTTGGTTTGTGTTATGTTTTTGTTGATTCAAGGTTGGATTATCATGTTCGGTTGACATGTGATGTTTATTTAAGTTATGTGTTCCTTTTATTATTTCATCAAAGAAGGGTGTTGTAGGCGTAATCTTGCAGTACATGCACGGGCTATGTTGTTATTAATTTAACGGCTTTTCAGGTCTTAGGGGAATTTTCAAAATGAAAAAAATACTTATCATTAATGACGTTAGCAAAGAGAGTAAAGCCTTATCCACTTGTTTTACAGAGAGAGGACATGATGTGGTGGCACTTGACAATGTCTCTCAGGCAGCAGAGGTTCTCAAGCAGAGTACGTTTGACCTTATTCTTTGTACACAAAGTTTTTTCTTTGCCGGTCAGTCTCCTCTACATTCAATTATTTTAGAGGATGCCCGCCATGCTAAGATAATTATTTTTCGGGAAGAAGGGGGAGAACTCCCTGATGTAAAATTAAACAATCGTATTATTGGTGTAATCCCAAAGCCTATTGACTTAGAGAAGCTACTTAAGGTGATTTCCCCGAAGATCCATAAGGTAGGATTCAGTGGAACAGTAACGGATATTGATCTTACGGATTACATCCAACTACTTTCCATGAACAAGGCTACCAAAGCCTTTGAAGTTAAGGGAACCCATGGTGGTGGCATTCTGGTATTTCATCATGGGGTTTTGACTTACGCAACCTATGGTTCCCTGCATGGAGAGTTTGCTTTTCATGCGATTGTATCTATGCAAAATGGAAGAATAATTGATAAGCAACTCAAGCGGATGCCGCAACCCAATATCAACAAATCGCTGTCCCAGCTTCTGTTGGAGACTAACATTCATCAAGATGAAAGGATAAGGAATGATGTAATACGAGAGGAGGACTTTTTACTTGAGGACACCCCTTCTCTGAAAACCGTTAGTATCACAGAAGAAATCCCTCCACCATCGGCGCAGAAAGAAAGAACACGTACTCCACTTTTCCTGAGTTTGGCTTTTTTCCTTTTTATGGGGATGGCAGGCATAGCCGCATGGCAATTTTTACCTTTTATACAAAACTCTGGAAAGGATGTTGCAGAAGAGGAATCAACGCAGTTATCCAAATCTGAGCTTGCAGCAATAGCAAATGTTGAAAAGAGCGTTGCAATCACAGATCTGCCACCTCTCCAACAGCCTGATGCCCCGAAAGGGATAGAGAAGGAAGCCGGGAAGCTCGTGGTCGCAGAACTGGTTCAACTCCCCATAACTCCCCCCCCCCAACCGAAAATAATATTACGCCTCCATGGTTCGAATACCATAGGCGCAAAACTGATTGAAAATCTCGCTGTTTCCTTCTTGGTAGAGAAATACAATGGGAAAAATGTAACCATTCTCGCTGGTGATGACCCCGTTGAGAAAGTTGTAGTAGGCACCACCGAAGGTGGAGAACTGGTTGGTATTCAAATTCAAGCTCATGGTTCCTCCACTTCCTTTAAGGATTTACTGGCCGGAGTATGTGATGTCGGAATGTCATCTCGAAAGATAAAAGAAAAAGAGGTGGTGGCCCTTGCTGGTTTTGGCGACATGACCGCCTCTTCTGCAGAGCATATCCTTGCCCTTGATGGTATTGCGGTTATTGTTCATAAAAACAATCCTATTCGCTCTCTTAGCATTAAAAATATTGCTTCAATTTTTTCGGGAAAAATTACTTCTTGGGATGAAGTGACTGATGGAAAGATGACGGGTCACATCAATGTCTATGCGAGGGATCAGAAATCCGGTACCTATGATACTTTTAAGGGTATTGTTTTGAAAAAGACCCCACTCATTGCAATAGCTAAGCGTTTTGAGTCTAATGCCAATCTATCCGATGATGTGTCCAAAGATCGACAAGGTATAGGATTTACCGGATTACCTTATATACGTCAGTCAAAGGCTGTGTCCATTTCAGACCAGGGTACAGTGCCGATTTATCCAAACTTTTTTACGGTTGCAACAGAAGATTATCCACTTGCAAGACGTCTTTTTCTCTATTTGCCACCAAATAGTACAAACACTGTCGCCATGAATTTTGTGGATTTCTGCCTTGATACTTCGGGACAACTAGTTGTGGAAAAGACCGGCTTTATTGACCTGGGTATTCGTTCTTTTGTTGCTGCTCTTAATGTTGAGGAGATACCTGTGCAGAATCAAGTTATTTTTCAACGCTATTTGGATGAAACAAAGAACAAGAAGCGACTTTCACTCAATTTTCGATTTCATCCAAATTCCATTGAACTTGATAACAGAGCAAGGAGAGACCTTGACCGAATGGTGAGTTTCCTTAAGGATCAGTCCATTGAAGGCATCTCATTAATTGGTTTTGCTGATAATCTTGGTGCGTATCAGTATAATACCAAACTTGCCAAGGACAGGGCTATGGTGGTACGGAATGAGTTGAACAGCCGTGGCATCCCAATCACATCAACGATCAGTGCATCTGAAGAGATACCGGTTGCATCAAATTTTCACAAGAACGGTCGTGAAAAAAATCGTCGGGTTGAGGTCTGGCTTCGGCTGAATCGCTCATAAAACGATCGGAATTTACATGCTCCTCCGCTTCAGCTTAGGGTCAGGTATTAAGGAAAAAGAAACTTCTTGTATATCTCTATCACGTATTTTTTCTGTATATTCTTCCCACTCCAGGGGAAGCATACTTTTCTTCTTGTTGTTGCAGGATTTACAACAGGGAACAAGGTTATCTTTTGTGCTGAGTCCGCCACGGGAAAGTGGTACAAGATGATCCATGGTGATATC
>JAFLJO010000007.1 GCA_022712975.1 Desulfocapsa sp. | reverse complement strand
TTATAATCAAAGTCTCTTATCAGATCGTCCACATTAGCATATGTGGCCTGCACATCGCCCGGCTGCATTGGCAGAAAATTCTTATCAGCTGTTTTTCCAAGATTTTGCTCCAACAACTGAATAAAATAGAGAAGCCGTTCTTTCTTATTATTTCCTATATTATAAATCCGATACGGACAATATGAGGTGGCGGTATCAGGGCTTTCAGAGTTCCATTGAAAATCCGGTTCTGCAGGTTTTTGCACTACACGTGCCACCCCCTCAACGATATCATCAATAAAAGTGAAATCACGTGCCATGTTCCCATTATTAAAAACGTTGATTGGTTCTCCGGCAAGGATTGCTTTGGCAAAAAGCATGGGTGCCATATCCGGCCTGCCCCATGGCCCATAAACAGTAAAAAATCTGAGCCCGGTACAGGGAAGCCCAAAAAGATGGCTGTAAGAATGAGCCATCAACTCATTGGATTTTTTAGATGCCGCATACAAGGAAACAGGATGGTTAACATTGTCATGTTCAGAATACGGTTGATGTGTATTTGCTCCATAAACAGAACTTGATGATGCATACACAAAATGTTTTACTCTTGAATGCCTGCACCCCTCAAGAAGGTTGGCAAAGCCCACAATATTAGTATCTATATAGGTTGCAGGGTTTATAAGGGAATAGCGAACACCGGGTTGCGCAGCCAGATTAACCACCGCATCAAAGCTGTGGTCAATAAAGAGTTTCTCCATGGCTGCCCGATCTGAGATATCCACCTCAAGGTTCTGGAAATTGTCATTTGCTGCTATTTGAGTTAAGCGATCTTTCTTCAAACTCACATCGTAATAATCAGTGATGGTATCAATTCCGATCACTTCACAGCCCGATGCACAAAGTTTTTTTGCAAGAAAGGAACCAATAAATCCGGCTGTTCCTGTTACCAGAATTTTTTCCATTTTTTGCTTTTTGGTCTTTTCTTTCTTCTCATCAATCATCAAAATCCCCTTCCGGCCCTTTATCGGTATCGAGCTCTGCGGCTCGTGCAATAATTTTTTCTTTTGTCCAATCTGCCGGATCTTCAATTCGTTCTACTTTGGGCCCAAGGTCATGGGAGCCGGCTTTTAAAATTTCAGCCTTAGCTATATCGGCTGAATCACTCGCTGAGAAGACATCAACCAGCATAGTATAAATAAACGCTTCAACTCGAGCACACATCCGCTCGCGAATATCTCTTGCCTGCCCGGAAAACCTGTTCTCAAAAGGCAGATTTAGCTTTTTGTAATCTCCCCCTTTCCAGCCCTTATCATCGGCATACTTTACCATCTGCTGCCACATTTCTTCTGTGACACCTTCTCCCTGAACTTTCTTAAAGTTTCCGTTCTCATCAAGGATTGCATTTCCATAATCATTTACTTCAAGTCCCCAGGAAACCATCTGTAAAGCAGTTGCCACATTAGCCTTGGTTGTAGCTGTTTCCCTGCAAATGGCACGAAGTCGTTCCGAGCTGTTCCCGGATGTTCCATGCTGTGCCCCGGATGTTCCGTATGGAGCAAGTGCCTTATGGATCTCACCTGTAAGTTCAACCTGGATCCCCTGGCCTGACGCTTCAAGACCGTGGATACTGCCATTATTCAATGCTATCCAATCAGCACAAATTCCATGTGCATTCAAGCCTTTGATCAAAAATGAGGCATCATCAACGGTGGACAAACCCTGTTCACCTTTAATTTCACCAACTTCAGTTTCCAATCCTGCCCAGGAAGGGACGTACCTGTTTAGCTCGATATTGGCGAGCAGGTTTTTGTCATCAAGCATATGAGAGGCGTCAACGGCAATGGAGGTGATACCCGCATCAAAGATGGAAGGTATTTCAACTCTGGCCATGGCCAGATCACTCTCCTGCTTAATTCCGTAGTGATCGGCATGGATTGCAACAGGTACGGTAATATGTAACTCATTGCAGAGACTATCTACAATTGTTGCCATGTTCCAGAGACTTACAGGACAATAGGCATTGGCGCCACCTTCGGAACGGGCAATTTCTATGATGATTGCACTATTTGCCCGCTGGGCTGCAAGCAATGCGCCACGAATAACAAAAGTACTTCTGCCGTTGGCAGCCATGGTCATAGCAGCACCCTTGATTCTCATTGCACGATCAATAACCTTACCACTGACAATCAATGCTTTTGAATTTGGAAATAATTTCTTTATATTAGGCGGACGACCAATCTCAAGAAGCTTTGTGTATTCTGTACTGTTGCTCATAGTAATCTCCCATAATCATTTTTTGATAACTTATTTTTTATTCATTCAATATACCGTATCACAATCACAAAATCCAGAAACGACTCTCACTGCCTATTCTTTATTTTCAAGCAATTCTGAATCCTGCTTATCATCTTCATCTTCGTCATCAGCGTCATTGAATCCACCAAAAGTTTTTTTGCCGAAAAAATAGACAGCAACCACACTTATCTCGTACAGAATAAGCAGAGGAATAGCCATCATCATCTGATTAACAACATCGGGAGTGGGGGTTAGGATGGCCGCTATGACAAAATTAATAAGAATCGCATATTTCCGGTTTTTGTTCAGAAAGGGAACAGTAACAACGCCAATCTTAGCAAGAAACACCATTAAAACAGGCATTTCAAAAATAATCCCGAAGGCGATGAGAAGACGCATAGCCAGTGAAAAATATTCGCCGACCGCCGGCATGGAGATTAGAAACTCATTTGAGTATCCAACTAAAAATCTAAAAGCAGGTGGAAAGACCACAAAATAACCAAATGCGGCGCCACCTATAAAACAGATGGTGGAAAGAAAAGTAAAGGGAAGGACTACCTTTTTTTCATGTTTGTACAGACCAGGGGCAATAAAGCTCCATATTTGGTAGAAAATAACAGGACTTGCAAAGATGAAACCACAGACGAGTGCGAGCTTTAGATAAAAAAAAACCCTTCTTGATAAGACGTGAAGATCAGGGTACTTGTGGCAGGTAAAACTTCTATTAGAGGTTTAAAAAACCAAGTACCAATGGGTTTAATAAAACAGTAAGAAACAGCAAAACCAATAATAATTACAATAAAAGATTTAATGAGACAGGAACGGAGTTCACGCAGATGATCGGTGAGTGCCCCGGACTCAAACGACTGCCCATCCCCACTCTTACTGTTTGCTTCTTCAATTACTTTTTCACTCATTTCATTCTCCTTTGATTCACCACTTTTCCTGCCTCTTTGTACCTTAATTGTCCTTTTGTTGCAACTCTCATGTTTGCCACTCCTGCCTATGTTAGCAATACCGCACAGTATTACTTTGAGAGTACCAATCAAGTATGTTCATGTGTCGGAAAATCAAAATTTCAGTTGGACTTCTCCTTATACAAGTTATCTGTTACTGATACCGAACACAAAACACCTTCTTCCCGCAGGACATCATGTTCTCACCCCATATGGAGATAAATATATTGTCCGATAATCCCTCATCATGGTTTGTTTATCTACTTCGTTGCTCTGACAAAAGTATTTATACCGGAATCACAACCAACCTCAATCAACGAATCCACGAACACAATCATAGTGAAAAAGGAGCAAAATACACGCGGGGACGAAGACCGGTAACATTACTATACCAGGAAAAACTGACATCTCGATCAGAAGCCAGTCAAAGAGAATACCAGATTAAACGAATGAAAAAGTCAGCGAAAGAGCAGTTAGTAAAAGATTCCATGGCTCCTGTTATTTAAGGATTGGAAAAATTCATTTTTTTGCAGTAAACTAACCATAGTGGTTTCGATAGTTTTGCCTTTTTCACGGAACCATCTAACAGAACTGATCATATTAACGAACACTCTTTTCAACCTCTACTAACACTCACATGACTTCAATTCTCGTTGTAGATGATGAGCGCAGTATGCGTGACTTCCTCAAGATCCTCCTTGTCAAGGAAGGATACCAGGTGGAAACCGCCTCTGGTGGAACCCAGGCTCTTGAAAAAATAGAGCAGCATCCTTTCAACCTGATTATCAGTGACATCCGGATGGATGGCATGGGCGGCCTTGAGCTGTTAAACACTATAAAAGAAAAGCACCCTTCTTTACCGGTTGTGATGATAACAGCATTTGCATCACCCGATGATGCGGTGTTTGCTATGAAAAACGGAGCCTTTGACTATGTGAGCAAACCCTTTAACGTTGATGAGATCAAATCAGTAATTTCTTCTGCTGTTGCAAAAGGTACACAAAGTGCAGAAGATAAATCCATCTCAGCAGATTTCCCTGAGATCATTGGTGAAAGCCGTGAAATGATCAGGATTTTCGAAATGATCCAGCGCATAGCTGTCACTCCTGCCAATGTCCTGATTTATGGAGAATCCGGAACTGGAAAAGAACTTGTAGCCCAGGCGATCCACCGTCATTCCCGAGTAGCAGATGAAGGTTTTATTCCTATTACCTGCAGCGCCATCCCGGAGGAGTTGATGGAGAGTGAACTCTTTGGGCATGTCAAAGGTTCCTTTACCGGTGCCATCAGTGACAAACAGGGTCTGTTTCAACTCGCCGACAAGGGCACTGCCTTTCTCGATGAGATAGGTGAACTCACCCCCATCATTCAGATCAAATTACTGCGTGTCCTTCAGGAACGTGAAGTTAAACCAGTCGGTGGCATTCAGGTACAAAACGTCAATGTACGCATTATTGCGGCAACAAACAAAATTCTTGAAGAAGAGATTATGGCAGGCAGGTTTAGAGAAGATCTTTTCTACCGCTTAGCTGTTGTTCCACTTCGGGTTCCCCCTCTTCGTGAACGTAAAGGTGATGTTCCCCTGTTGGCTACCTACTTCCTTAAAAAATATTCGAAACTTTTTGGCAAAGAAGTACAGGAGATGTCGTCCTATGCCATGGAAGTATTGATGAAGTATGATTTCCCGGGCAATGTCCGTGAGCTTGAAAACATTATAGAGCGTGGTGTTGCACTGGAATCATCCAATATTATCCTGCCGGAAAGCTTAACCCTCTCCTCTTTCCGTAAGGGAAAAACAGAGAGTACGATACAACCGGCATCACCTTTTCAGGTGGTCGCCAATGAAGAGGAGCTTTTTGATATGGGACTTGAAGAACTCATGGCTGAAACCGAAAAGCGATGCCTGGCTGCTGCCCTTAAGAAAACCGACAATTCCAAGATGCGTGCTGCTGAACTTCTGCAGGTAAGTTTCAGGAGCCTGCGGTATAAAGTTAAGAAATATGACATAGGATAGTAGCTCATGTCATTATTCCCAAACAACAAATCATTCTCCGATAGAAGTACTGTCGAAAAACTTCTTGTCAATCAGCTTCTCTGGATGCTGTTGCTTCGTGTTATTCTATACACATTGATTCTTGGGTTGAGTGCCTTCTTACAAGCAGGAAAGTTTAATGTTACAGTTTTACCAGACCCTCTTTTATTCTTTTTTATTCTAGCTATTTACGTGACCTCTGTCTCGTCAGGTCTCATCTTGCTAAAAACCACCACCACCCCCCGGCGTTTTGGTTTAAAACAAATTTTACTGGATACTCTATTTGTCTCCATTCTTATTTATTATACTGGTGGCTCAAATTCGATTTTTTCCCCAATCTATTTCTTCCCGATTATTGCAGGTGGTCTTATCCTACCACGCCTTGGGGGGCTAATTGCTGCTGGTGCTGCAACTTTGCAATTTGCCGTTGTTCTTTTGCTTGAATATTATCATTTTTTCCCGGCTGTCCTTAAAGTACCCTTCTACGAGAATGGTCAGAACATTTTTTCCATCCTCAATCTCTTTGCGGTTTATGGACTGATCTTTTTCCTTGCCGCCACACTCTCCAGTCTCTTTGCTGGAAGACTACGGAAAACAGAAGATGCCCTTTCTGACTCAGTTCGGGAATATGACAGGTTAAGCCTGTTGTACAAACAAATTTTTGATGATATCTCCACAGGCATTATCACCACCGATGCAAAAAACCGCATCACCTCAGTCAATAATGCCGCAGAACATATTACCGGCTATTCCTCAAGGGATTTACTGCATGAAAAATTTCATTATTTTTTCCCTAATGTCACTTTCTCTGCATTAGGTTCACGCCATTCGGCTGAAATCACACGAAAAGATACTGAGAAAACACGAATAGGGTATTCCTATGCCCGCTTACAATATTCACAAGTTCTCAACAACGAAAAAGAAGAAGATACTACAGCTCACTGCGAAAATTGCAAGGTTATAACCATTCAGGATATCAGTGAAGTTGAGCGCATGGAAAAACAGATGCAACAGACGGAAAAACTTGCTGCTATCGGTCAGATGAGTGCAGGTATCGCCCATGATTTCAGAAACCCCTTAACTGCCATTTCCGGATCTGCACAGGTTCTAGCCAGTGAACTTTCCCAAATGCACTCGACACAGAGTCAGACGAACTCTGAACTGGTTGCAATCATCCTCAGAGAATCAAACCGCTTGTCCAATACGGTTTCAGATTTTCTGAAATTTGCCAGACCGGAACATGCTGAGAATGACTGGTTTTCTTTTAGACGCTGTTTGGCTGAAGTAATTGAAGTAGCCGGGATGGACTCTGAATGGCCCAGCACTATACAACTAGAGATTTTAACCGATGATATCACTGACATATGGGCTGATCAATACCAGATCTTTACTATCCTTAACCACCTTTTACAAAATGGACTCGCATTTGTTCCATTGGGAGATGAGCAGATACGTATTATAGCAAAAGAAGTGCAAAGTAATAAGCACACAGACGTAGTCATAATAACCGTGGAAGACAATGGGCCTGGAATAGCTCCCGGCAGAGAAGAAAAAATTTTTGAACCCTTTTACACAAGGCGGGTGGATGGCACAGGGTTGGGGCTTGCCATTATTAAGCAGATGATTGAAGAACACGGAGGAACTATTGAAGCAGGTAAGTCTTTTCTTGGAGGAGCAAAATTTATAGTTACACTTCCTCTTCCTCAAGAGCTATAGCAGAAACTCCAGTTTATTCATTTTCTTTCCAGACAGTAGCACCGAGTCCTGTAAGTTTTCCGACCATATCTTCATACCCCCGTTCCAGATGATAAATCCGGGAGATATCAGTTCTTCCCGTTGCAGCAAGTCCTGCAATAACAAGAGATGAACTTGCACGCAAATCCGTTGCCATAACCTGCGCTCCCGTAAGACGGTTTCCTCCTAAACCTTTTACCATAGCGATGCGGCCATCTACCTTGATAGATGCCCCCATACGCTGCAACTCTGCCACATGCATAAATCTATTTTCAAAAATAGTCTCATTAATCACGCTAAGTCCGTTACTCATTGACATGAGAGCCATAAATTGAGCCTGTAGGTCTGTTGGGTAACCTGGATACGGCATGGTGGTAATATCCACAGGTTGAATACTTTTTTTATTCTCCGGGGAAGTAATACGTATGGACTTTTCAGAAATATCAACTCCGATACCAGCAAGACGCAGTTTCTCCAGAAGAGAGGGTAAATGGCTGGGGTTACAGTTTTTAATAACCGCATCACCACCTGTCGCACCCACGGCTATGGCATAGGTTCCAGCCTCAATTCGATCGGGAATGATGCGGCTTTCAGCAGCCGTCAACTTTTCAACTCCATGGATGGTCAAGCGATCACTATCCCTTCCTTCAATATCAGCTCCCATGGCAATCAGCATATCAATCAGGTTACCAATTTCCGGTTCCTTGGCAGCATTTTTAATAATCGTTGTACCTTTTGCAAGAACTGCTGCCATAAGCAGGTTTTCAGTTCCAGTTACGGAGGGAATATCAAAGTACACGGTACTTCCCTGCATTCGACCATCAATCCTGGCATCCACATACCCATTCTTGATGTCACATGTAACCCCAAGTTGTTCAAAGCCCATAAGGTGAAAATTTATTGGGCGGGCACCAATGGCACAGCCGCCAGGAAGAGACACTTTCGCTCGTCCCAGACGTGCCAGCAGAGGGCCAAGTACAAGAACTGATGCCCTCATGGTTTTCACAAGATCATAGGAGGCCTCAGAATGCCGCAATCCGGTTCCATCAATCTTTAGAGTATCTCCCTCACGTTCCCAGGTAAGACCGAGGGATTCCAGTAAGCGTAAAATAGTCTTTGTATCACGAAGTTCAGGAACGTTATGCAGGACATGAACCCCTGGGGCGAGTAGACAGGCTGCAATGAGTGGTAAAGCTGCATTTTTTGCCCCACTGATATTCACTTCACCAAAAAGCTGTTTGCCACCTTCTATAACTAATTTTTCCATCTTGATTATATTTCCTTAAGAACATGATGCCCTGCGGGCAGGAGAAGTGATTCGGTTTTCGGTATTCGGTTTTCGGTTTTCGGTAACTGACAACTCACAGAGGAACATTTTCCACAGAGATTTTAATTTTCCGATACATGAACTTGTCAAAAACTATTATTGACCTAGTTTCGCATGAAATATACGATCATGCTCTGCGTAATCTTTTTCTATTATGAGTTCTGTAAAACGTTTAGTACGTTTTTTTTCCTCCGCAAATAAAGAGAGGATATCAACACCTTGATCAGCACCTATTTCCATAAACAGATCGGCACCGGGTAACATCCGCTGACGCAATTCTTCATCAATTCTTTTTATTATTTCCAGTCCCTTATCTCCACCATTGAGCGCAAGGTGCGGTTCATAACGACCCACTTCCGGTTGCAGGCCACCTTCGATATCCTGTTGACTGACATAGGGTGGGTTCGAGACAACGAGAGAAAAGCAAGGCACAGGAGCAAGTGCTGACAGCAGATCGCTTTGAAGAAAATATACGAGATGTGACACCCCATGCCTCTTGGCATTTTCTCTGGCTGTTACAATAGCTTTCATGGACAGATCTATTGCCAAAATTTTCCTGCCAAGCTCTTTGGCAAGAACAATTGCAATCACACCACTGCCGCAGCAGAGGTCAAGAATAAGACCCGACGGTTGAGAAGATTCTCTCCAAGCCTTAATAGCTGTTTCAATAAGTAATTCTGTTTCAGGTCGTGGAATAAGAACATCGGGGCCAACCAGAAAGTCAAGGGACCAAAATTCCTGAACACCTAGAATATAGGCTAAAGGCTCACGCTGTTCGCGTCGCTGAAGAAGGCTTAAAAACTGTTTTTCAATCTCTTTTGATATCGATTCACCCCCCATAAGATAAAGGGCAGTTCGAGATTTTTCAAGAGAATGGCCAAGCAGGAGGGCGGCATCTGTCTCTGGATCTTCAATACCAACTTTGCCAAGCCTTAAGCAGGCACTGTGGAGCAGTTCACGAATTAGCAAAGTTCTCTCATAACCTTACGTTATTGGATCAGCTTGAGCTTCTCTTCCTGATCGTGGGTAATAAGTGGAACCAGGATCTCGTCTATTTTTCCAGCCATAATCGATTCAAGCTTATAGAGAGTGAGATTGATACGATGATCGGTCATTCGGCCCTGTGGAAAGTTATAGGTTCGAATACGTTCACTGCGATCTCCTGTTCCCACCTGACTTTTTCTTGCTTCTGAAATTTTATCGTGGTGTTCCTGTTCCAATTTATCGAGTAGTCGAGCTCTTAGCACAGTGAGTGCTTTGGCTTTATTTTTATGCTGGGATTTTTCATCCTGGCACGTAACCATCAATCCTGTGGGCAGATGGGTAATACGTACAGCAGAATCAGTGGTGTTTACAGACTGACCACCAGGCCCAGAGGCACGATACACATCAAATTTAAGTTCACTGGGGTTGATGTTCAACTCAACTTCATCGGCTTCAGGAAGAATAGCAACAGTTACAGCAGAAGTATGAATTCTTCCTTGAGTTTCTGTTTCAGGAACACGCTGTACACGGTGCACACCACTTTCATATTTAAGCTTTGAGTAAACAGAATTACCGCTGATAAGCGCAATTATCTCTTTAAACCCGCCGATCCCCAAATTACTTGAGCTCATTATCTCAATTTTCCAGCCCTGAGATTCTACATAACGGGAATACATGCGAAAAAGATCCGCTACAAAAAGTGCTGCCTCATCGCCACCTGTGCCGGCTCTAATTTCAAGAAACGTATTTCGTTCGTCATTTGGATCTTTTGGCAGAAGTAAAAGCAGAATATCCTGTTCAAGTTTTTTCTCCTGAGCAGAGAGTTCCTCTATTTCTTCACGAGCCATTTGTAAAAATTCCTCATCATCGTCACCTTCCTGGAGAAGTTCACGATTATCTCCAATATCGGCAATGACGCTATCAAGTTCATTATAGAGAACCTGAAGTTTGGAGAAATGTGAATGTTCCTGAGCTACCTTCTGGTAAGCCTTCTGGTCTGCGATAAGAGATGGATCAGAGAGCCTTCCCTCAAGATGCGATATCTTTTCGTCAAGGTCTCTAAGTTTATCTATCATGAAAAAATACCGGAGTAAAAGGTCTTAGGAAAAAAATAGAAAATCCACAACCTGTAACATACAGATTGTGGATCAACAAAAAAACAAACAATTCAGAGGTGCTGATGAACTGTTACATTTACTTTTTCTCTTCGAAGTGCTTTGCGTAACGTTTCTTAAACTTCTCGATACGACCAGCAGTATCGATCAATTTCTGTTTTCCAGTGAAAAAAGGATGGCAGGCAGAACAGATCTCAACGACCATCTCAGAATTAACTGATCCAATCTCAACCTCGTTACCACAACCACAAACAGCGCTAATCTTATGATATTCTGGATGTATATCGCTTCTCATAATTATAATTCCTTAAAATAGGAGTGACTTTTCAGTTCACATTAATCTTTGAATAGTTCAAAAGAACAAAAAATATAATAAAACCAGGTAAGAATTTCAACTAAAAAAACGATCTTCCATCTAAAAACAAAAAACAGAGATATACGATCACAAGCTAATTGTTCATTGAATTGATAAAATCCTCGTTAGTCTCATGCTGTTTCAGTTTATCAAGGAGAAACTCCATACCGCTGGCCGGATTCATGGAAGCAAGCAATTTTCGTAAAATCCAGACCCGATTGAGAAGAACAGGCTCAAGAAGCAGATCCTCCTTACGGGTGCCGGATTTCTTGATATCAATGGCCGGATAAATACGTCTATCGGACATTTTACGATCAAGAACAATTTCCATATTACCGGTTCCCTTAAATTCCTCAAAAATAACCTCGTCCATGCGACTTCCGGTCTCGACAAGTGCTGAGGCAATAATGGTCAGACTTCCACCCTCCTCAATATTTCTGGCAGCACCAAAAAATCGTTTCGGACGATGCAGGGCATTGGCTTCAACACCACCCGACAGGATCTTCCCGCTTGCAGGCGTTACTGTATTGTACGCCCTTGCCAGGCGGGTGATACTATCAAGTAGAATAACGACATCCTTCTTATGTTCAACCAATCGTTTTGCCTTTTCAATCACCATCTCAGCAACCTGAATATGTCGCTGGGGAGGTTCATCAAAAGTGGAACTAACAACTTCTGCAGTTACAACCGTCCGCTGCATCTCAGTTACCTCTTCAGGACGTTCATCAATTAGTAAAACAATAAGATAAACTTCCTTATGATTCTTGGCGATTGCATTGGCAAGCTTTTGAATAAGAACAGTTTTTCCGGTTCTTGGAGGGGCGACAATCAAACCACGCTGTCCCTTTCCAATGGGAGCCATCATATCCACCAGGCGCATAGAGAAATTACCTGGTTCCATCTCCAGAGTAAATTTTTCTTCCGGATGAAGCGGGGTCAGGTTACCAAAGAGAGTCTTTTTCTTAGCAGCTTCAGGAGTGTCAAAGTTAATTGCCTCAACTTTTAACAGGGCTAAATATCGTTCACCATCTTTGGGTGCTCTTACAAGCCCTTCAATGGTGTCACCGGTTCGAAGTCCAAGCCTGCGTATCTGAGACGGGGAAACATAAATGTCATCTGGACCCGGAAGATAATTATAATCAGGAGACCGCAGAAAACCAAACCCGTCAGGAAGAATTTCCAGCACACCGGTACCTCGCATATTCCCGTCCTTATCTGCCTGGGCCTTAAGTATGGCAAAGATAAGTTCCTGTTTACGCAACGTATTAACACTTTCAACCTTTAGACTACGTCCAAGCTTGACGAGATCGGCAATTTTCTTAAGTTTTAATTCAGCCAGATTCATTAATTCTATTCTCCATTGTGAAGGCTGTTTGGCATGGGTTACTAGTTTGATCTAATTCCATAATACCTTGTCTGAAACGACAAAAGGCAGGGTATGATTAATTCAATTGTTATCAGATATTCTCTTTCCACCAGAAATAGTGGTCATTTTTTCAACCGGCATCAAACCGCCAGGGGCGAAAAACAAAGGTTGCTCTACTATATAATTTAATAGAAATCAGGATAGGATTAGATAGGATTATAAAGAAATGATTCACTAGTGGTGAATTGTGTAAGCATTACGCAACACAATGGCTTTTACATTATCGTTAATATCATGATAAACTGATTTTTATCGTAACGAGTCTTTTACTCTCTATATTGACCAAAACATATAAGGAAGGATTTTCTTTAATCGAAGCTATAGTAAGGTTTCATAAAAAAACTGTCAAGCCTTTTTCATCGTTATTTATGTTTTCCTGGAAAAATGTTGCTTTTAGATAATTCTTCAGCCAATTGTTCCAACTGTTTCAAGCTTTCATCATAAGACCCGGAATTATCGATAACCCAGTCAGCAAACTCACATTTTTCTGGAAGAGGCATCTGACAGGCAATACTTGCGCACGCATCATCAACTGAAACCATATCACGATCCATTATCCGCTTAAGACACGTTTTATCGTCTGCATAAACTACCAGTGTAGCATCAAAATCGTCCTGCCAGCCTTTTTCCAAAAGAAGCGGAACTTCCACAACCAGATTGTGATCCTTCTTTTTTGCTTCCTTACATCGAAAAAGAAGTTCCTCATGAACAAGGGGGTGCAGAAGCGTATCTAATTGTGAACGTAGTGTGTCACTGGTAAAAATAGCCTTACGCAACAAAGGCCTGTTGAGTTGTCCATCAGCCAAAAAGAAATCGGCAGCAAAATGTTTGCGTATCTCTTTATAGCCCAATTGCCCAATCTTAAGAAGATCACGACATATCTGGTCGGCACTTATGCTTTCAGCGCCAATCATCTTCGCTAGAGACTCTGCCACAAAACTTTTCCCGGAACCTATCCCGCCTGTCACAGCAATATTCATGGAAGATCCATAAATTTTTCATACTCCTGCAAGCGGAGTTGCTCAACAATCTCTCTAAAATCAGCCCAAAGCGGCGCAGAAAAAGTAAGACTTTCGCCGGTTAGCGGATGAGTAAAATGTAAACTTTGAGCATGGAGCATTTGTCGTGGATATTTCCGGGTGTTTCTTGCTCTTCCATAGAGCATATCACCAGCTACAGGGTGACCAATGGAGGCCATATGAACACGTATCTGATGAGTGCGCCCTGTTTCAATTTGAACACGAACGAGACTACACTTTTCTGAATACTCTTCAACTACCTGGTAACTACTGGCAGCGTATCGCCCTTTACCCTCATCACAGACTGCCATTTTCTGACGATTCACAGAATGCCTGCAAATGGGGGCTACAATCCGACCATTCTTTTTTTTCAAAATACCAAATACAAGTGCAAGATACTGCTTATGAATGGTTCTGTCTTTAAATGCATCAACAAGTATGCGATGGCATTGGGCAGATTTTGCAATCACCATAATACCAGAGGTATCTTTATCGAGACGATGTACAATTCCCGGTCGTATCTTATCACCCACTTCTGCAATTTCCTGACAGTGATACAGTAAACCATTTACAAGAGTGTTATCAGGATTTCCAGCACCTGGATGAACGACAATTCCCGGAGGTTTGGAAATAATCATAAGGGAATCATCTTCAAAAAGAATATCAAAAGGAACTTCCTGAGCAACAAGTTCAGGTGGTGCGGGCTGGAAAAGAGTACCGACTATCAACTCTCCAGTTTTTAAACGATAACTGCTTTTCTTCTTATTACCATCAACCAGAATCAAGCCAAGACGAATGGATTGAATCAGATTACTTCTTGAAGTATCAGCAACACGCTGTACCAGATAATGATCGAACCTGATTCCGGCCAATTCTGCCGACACCTGAAACTCAAGTGCGCTAGCAGGATGTTTTTCTGAGAGAATGTCTATCACTGGTGAACAGTAGGTAAGTAAGCTAATATAAGTACCTTCACCAAATTCTTTTGTAGTCTACGTTTATCTCAAAAAACACGGGATAAGATCAGACTTCGAAAGAATTTATGAGGTACTAAATGGGGTAAGTCACGACATAATGCCATGCGTAAAACATTGAGGACAACGTCGGGAGTGTAACACGCCTACAAACTAATTGAACATATTATCAATTAATTTTACAATTTTGGATTCGTCCACCTTCCTGGCAAGGGAAATCTCCGTAACCAGTAGATTTTTTGCGGTATCCATCATCTTTCGTTCCCCATAGGAGAGATCTTTATCGACACTGAGAAGATACAGGTCACGAAGAACAGCAGCAACTTCATGGATCGAACCGGTTTTTATCTTCTCCATATAATCTCTGTAGCGACGATTCCAGGTTTGTGTACCTATTTCGTTATCTCTGTCCCTCAGAATATCAAGTACAGCCTCAACTTCCTTTTTACTGATTATGGCTCGGAGTCCAACATTATCACTACTGGCTGTTGGAATCATTATTTTCATTGCATTATCAAGTATTTTCATGACATAAAAGTCCTGAGCAACACCCGCAACGGTCTGATTCTCTATAGCTTCAATAACACCTACACCATGGGCTGGATAAACAGCCATATCGCCTTGTACAAACAAAGTATCCTCCTGGAATAACATCGGAATTGCGACATACACACTCATGGGAGATGAGAATAGCCAACATGTCAATATCGAGAAATCTGAGAATGTTGAAGATGCCGAGCCTTGACGGTATCAATCGCTAAAAAAACCAAATGATCCTGTCAAAAAATAACAACAAAACTTAATTATACCATACTTTTCCATAATACGCTTCGAAAAACCGTAACTTATGGGAAAGCGTTACTTCGCCTATTTCACTGAATTGATAATATTCATGGCCTGCTGACTGCCGGACTTAACAAAAGCCTCAACTCCAGAGGAAAGAGGAGACATCCTTTTATCAAGCAATTCCTGTTCCTCACTCGATAAAGATGCCAAAACATACCGATCCACTGGGATATCAGCATGAACTCCATTTTGCCCCGGTCTTCCCACCCCGTACTTCAATCTGAAAAAATCTTTTGTTCCAAGGCATTGAATGAGAGAACGGATTCCATTATGACCACCAGGGCCACCACCGGCAACCAACTTGAGACGCCCTGGGTTCATATCAATATCATCATGAATAACCAATATACGATCATGGCTTATCTTGAAAAAGTCAGCAAAGCGTACAACAGACTTTCCTGAAAGATTCATAAACGATTGAGGCTTTACAAAGAACAGGCGCGCTCCCCATAAAGAGACACGACAATATAACGCATCCCACTTATTCAATTCAAGGTATCCACCTTCATTACGCACAATGGCATCCACAACCTGAAAACCGACATTATGCCGAGTGTGTTCATAGTCCCGACCGGGATTACCGAGCCCCACAATTAAATATGTTTCTTCAGCCACCTGCCGCTTCCTTTTAAAAAAAAATCCGGAAAGAACCTGTAACGGTTTCTTCCGGACTCAATGCTAAGGGTTCGGCAAGAAATAACTTGAACAACTTATTTAGTTCCCGTTCCCAAGGGGGTTATTCAGCTCCCAAGCTTCCTCTTCGTTTTACTCTGACTCTGCAACAGCAACAGCCACTACAACCTCAACACAAAGGGCAGAAGCATCAGAAACCATCTTCAAGCTATCAGGCAGACCAATGGCTGAATATGCAATTGAATCACCAATAACAAGATCTGAAATATCAACACTAACAGTATCAGGAACATCAAGCGGCAGCCCTTCAACTTGGATGTTTGCTTCATGAATAACAAGTTCACCACCAAGGTCAGTGCCTTTTGCAGTACCGACAAACTCTATCGGCACAGTAAAAGCACTCGGTTTCTGCAGATTGATTTCAAGAAAGTCGGCATGAATCAAGCTGTCATCAACGGGATCTGTCTGTATCTCTCTCATCATTACGTGACGAGGGGTATCATCACCATTAATAGAGAGATTCACAATGGCATTTTTACGACTTATCTGAAACAGGCTTTTCAGAAAAGGAGCTGTCTCAAGCTGAAGCGCCATAACATCCTTACCATTTCCATACAGTACCGCTGGGGTATTACCGCTTACTCGCAGGCGACGCATGGCACATTTGCCAAAACTATCTCTTTTTGAAGCGGAAATGTCTACTTGAATCATATGATCCTCCTTAGCCCTGATACAGTAACGAATATGCAACCATCAGGATTTATCTCAATATATTTTTATATTTAATTCTATTTCAAACTGCTCATCTGCTATACGAATAAAGAGCTGATGGAACCTTCATTATGAATACAATCAATGGCCTGAGCCAACAGTTGTGAAACAGACAACACTATGATTTTGTCACATTTCAGGGCGTCAGCACGCAAGGGAATGGAGTTTGTCACCACCAGTGAACTAATAACCGATTTTTTTATTCTTTCAACGGCAGGACCTGAAAGTACGGGATGCGAACAACAGGCGTGAATTTCTTTAGCACCATGTTCCATGAGCGTTGCAGCACCATTACAAAGAGTACCCGCCGTATCCACCATATCATCAAGCATAATTGCAGTTTTACCTTTAACGTCTCCAATAACATTCATGGCCTGACATTCGTTTGGGCGATCCCGACGTTTATCAATAATGGCAAGACCTGCATCAAGGCGCTTGGCAAAGGCACGGGTTCTTTCCACACCACCAGCATCTGGAGAGACCATTACCACATCACTGAATTTATCTTTTATATAATCAAGGATTACAGGAGCGGCATAAAGATGATCAACAGGAATATTAAAAAACCCCTGTATCTGTCCCGCATGAAGATCCATGCAGAGAACCCGACGAACTCCAACGACCATAAGCATCTCAGCAACAACCTTTGCGGAAATGGGCACACGCGGTGCTACTTTTCTGTCCTGCCTGGCGTAGCCGTAATAAGGTACAACCGCAGTAATTCTTCTTGCCGATGCGCGCCTCATGGCATCAACCATGATCACCAGTTCCATAAGATTATCGTTCACTGGAGTACAGGTTGGCTGAATGATAAATACATCGGTACCACGAACATTCTCTTTTATTTCAACAAATATCTCGCCATCACTGAATTGTGTTACATCGGCCTCCGACAGAGGTACTTTCAGATAATCAGCAATTTCCTGCGCCATCACAGGATGGGCATTTCCAGAAAAAATTTTGATTTTATTTGGCATAATTATTTTTCTCGATACGATGTATTGAAATATGTATATAATAAATTTTTATATACGTAAGTATTCGTTAGCGGATAGTTTGGCTGGGGCGGGAGGATTCGAACCTCCGCATGCCAGGATCAAAACCTGGTGCCTTAACCGCTTGGCTACGCCCCAATTATTTATAATTGCTCCCAGGCACTGCATCTTTGTTTAATCACTTTTGTCCGCATAGTTCACTATTGCGGACAAAAACGATTAAACAAACCTACAGCACCTGGAACCAATTATAACCTTGTATTAAATCATATAAATAATTAACTACCACTCAGAGGCCTAGTAAGAAAAACACCAGTCCCATACTTTTCCGTAAGCTTCATAACACAGCTTCGTAAATTCTCCGTTTTTCCCTCTCCATCAGGAAAGATCCCAAAAACGGTGGAGCCACTTCCAGACATGAGGGCACCAGAGGCTCCATGATCAAGCAACAAGCCCTTAATGGCCTGAATCTCTGGATATTGTTCAACTGTAACGCTTTCCAGATCATTATGCAGCGGACAAAACGACTCAGCAAAACTGTCATTTTTAGGAGAATCAGACAATCTAGAATCTTTAGCTGCCCTTGTCAATGTAAAATTTTCATAAACCCAAGCTGTGGATACAGAAAAACCGGGATTCACAAGTAACAGTGAGCAATCCTTCAAGGTTTCATGTCTTGTCATCTTATCCCCAATGCCCGTGGCACGTACTGCATGCTCAGAAATCACAAAAAATGGTACATCAGCACCAAGCGATTTACCCAGTTTCAGCAATGTCTGCTCTGTAAGATCCGTTTGGAAAAGTTGGTTCAAACCGGTAAGCACAGCAGCAGCATCACTGCTGCCACCACCAAGTCCTGCAGCAATAGGGATTTTTTTCTCAAGAAGTATTGAGACACCACACTTGGTGGCAAGACCTGTTTTATCAAGAAAGAGTTCTGCTGCCTTCCATACCAGGTTTGATTCATCCTCAGGCAAATCAGAGTCTGGACAGTTAAGCTGAATCTCAGGTTTCTCTAATCTGCAAAGAGTTATCGTATCAGCAAGCGATATCTTCTGCATGACGCTGTCAAGCTCATGATACCCATCACTTCGTTTACTTAAGATATGAAGTGTGAGATTCACCTTTGCAGGAGCAAGAACAACCAGTGCAACATCAGAACCAGTCATCTCAGGACGACTTCTCTCCAGCATTTCCATCCTTTACAGTCTTAACAAATCGCATCTTTACATCGTAAAGAACATTCTTCAGCATTTCCGACTCATCGGAATCCAAGTTGCCCCTGGTTTTTTCCTGCAACACCACAAGCGTATCAATGGCATGGCGGGCCAGTGAAAAATCAATCAGTTTTTCACCGGTTTCCGGGTCTGCAATTGCACCAAGATGAAACAATGCAGAGGTGTTCATGGACATGATAAAAGCCATAAAAGTAACCTCTGGCATCACACATCTTCCTTCCTGATCCGGTACTTTTCCATCACCGCAGGGACAGTCTTGGTCATATTCAGAAATCATACTTTCCTCTAAACAAAAGAACAGGGAACACAATAAAAAACCGAACCACAGAAACGACTCGGTTTTTTCGAATTAATATCTCAAATAATGTGCTGCTTATACTAACTCAAGGACGAGTGCATTGTCTATATTATCAAGTTGCATCACCTCTTTCAGCAACTCTTTTGCAATAAGAGAGTCGGTACTGAGAAGGATAAGGTTTTGATTGGACGATTCTTCACGACCAACGGTCATACATGCAATATTCACACCATTGCTACCAAGAAGACTACCGAGTGCGCCAATAACACCAGGGACATCATTATTATACACAAGGAGCATGGGCCCAGATACTTCAGCCTCCAGACGAAAGGTGTTCAAACGCACCAGACGCGGCTCATTTTTACCAAACACAGTTCCAACAAGCTCGTTTTCACCTTCATTGGTCTTCACTTTAATGCGAAGTACATTGACAAAGTCGTTGGATCTGTCACTCTTTGATTCCACCACACGAATGCCGCGATCTTTAGCTATAACAGGAGCATTTACATAGTTCACAGCATCTTGCAGAATCGGTGTAAAGAGTCCTTTAAGGAACGCCACGGTCACAGGACTTGTATTAAGATCCGCCAACTCACCGGAATATTCTATGGACACTTCCTGTACACTTCCTTTGGCAATTTGCATATGGAAGGACCCAAGCATTTCACCAAGCTTTATATAAGGGCCAACCTGAGCAAGTACATCATCACTGACCGATGGAACATTTACTGCATTAGTTACCACACCTTTGGTCAAATACTCCGCGACCTGTTCGGCAATCGCTGTGGCCACATTCTCCTGGGCCTCACTGGTTGAAGCGCCAAGGTGAGGGGTACAGATAAAATTACTGAGACTAAGAAGTGGACAGTTTTCTTTAGTGGTGGGCTCCTGAGCAAAAACATCAAGAGCAGCACCTGCAATCTCACCATCAACCAGAGCTTTATACAGAGCCTCTTCATCACACACTCCACCACGGGCACAGTCAATAAACATGGCATCTTTTTTCATGTTCGTGAAAAACTCTGTGGAAAGCACATTGGCGGTTTCTTTTGTGAGCGGCACATGTACGGTTATATAATCGGCACGTTTGGCAAGTTCTTCCACACTTACCAACTCCACGCCAAGTTTATCAACCAAATCTTTAGGCATGTGGGGATCATAGGCGATAACCTTCATCTTCAACCCCTTGGCACGGCTGGCTGCAATTGCGCCTATACGCCCAATGCCAAAAATACCAAAGGTTTTTCCAGTGAGTTCACGCCCCATAAAACTCTTTTTCTCCCACTTCCCTTCTTTCATGGAAGCTGTAGCCTGTGGAATATTTCGAGACAGAGCCATCATCATAGCAATGGCGTGCTCTGCAGCAGTGGTTGCATTTCCGTCAGGAGCATTCATGACCACGATGCCCTTCTTGCTGGCAGCAGGGATATCAACATTATCAAGACCAATTCCTGCACGACCAATAACTTTCAGGTTTTCAGCGGCATCAATAATCTCAGCGGTGGCCTTGGTGGCACTGCGAACAAGCAATCCATCGTATTCACCGATTATAGTTTTTAATTCTTCCGGCGGCAGTCCGGTTTTCACATCAACTTCAAGACCTGCATCGGTCAAAATTGTTACCCCTAAAGGGGACATATTATCACTGATTAATACTTTCATCCTTACTCCTTCTCTTCCCTGAACACCCCTGAATGACCGGGAACACATTTATATTTTTTGTATCTCTAAAATTAATTCTTTCCCATACACTCCAGATTACCTTACAGGAATAGCCCAAAAATGCGAAGTATAACGAGTTACCGCCCAGAGAACAACAAAAAATATATCCAGCTATTGAACAATCTGGTTAAAAACGATATACATCAACCTCGCTATAGTGCAGTACACCATACGAAACATCTCTTTTTTATTAATATAGGACAGGTTCTTTCATGACAGAAATACGACTTCGTTTTCCACCCAGCCCCACAGGGTATCTTCATATAGGCGGTGCCAGAACAGCACTTTACAACTGGCTCTATGCAAAAAAGACAGGTGGAAAACTGATCCTCCGCATTGAAAACACCGATGCTGATCGCTCCACTGAGGAATCCATTAAGGGGATTATAGATGGAATGAAATGGTTAGGCATTGACTGGGACGAAGGACCCTATTTCCAGACAGACTTTGATGCTGACCATGTTGCAGCTGCAAAAAAACTTCTGAAGGCGACCAAAGCCTATAAATGTTTTTGTACCAGAGAAGAACTTGAAGCCAAGCGCGAATCGGCACAGGCCAACAAGACGACCTACGGCTACGATGGAACCTGCCGTAATTTGACAGAAGAAGACATAGCAGAAAAAGAAGCTGCGGGGTTCCCCTTTGTAGTTCGCTTTAAAACTCCCCAAAAGGATGAAATTCTCAGTTACAACGATGAAGTCCTCGGAGAAATAAAATCCCACTACAGTGAAATAGAAGACTTTGTGATTGTCCGTTCAACCGGAAAGCCTTTATATCTGCTTTGTAACGTTGTAGATGACATACGGGATCGTATCTCCCATGTTATTCGCGGGCAGGATCATATGACCAACACTCTGCGTCAGGTACTTTTATATGAGGCGTTGAATGCTCCCATCCCGGTCTTTGCCCATATGCCTCTCACTTTGGATACCAAGAAAGCAAAAATTTCCAAACGAAGCCATGGTGAGATTGTTGCTGTTCAATTTTATGAAAAACATGGTTTTATTCCCTGGGCTTTATCCAATTTTCTTGTGCTCCTTGGCTGGTCTTCCGGGGATGATCAGGAATTCTTCTCCAAAGAAGAGATGATCGAAGCTTTCAGCCTTGATCGAATCAATAAATCAAATTCAATCTTTAATTATCAACAAGGCAATGCCAAGTTCTTCACTGATCCAAAAGCCATTGCCATGAATCAACACTATTTACGCACCATGCCCATTGAAGAAATTGCAGTTATGGTCAAACCCTTTCTTGAAAAAGAAGATTTGTGGGACGCATCATACGAAAGCGATAAAAAAGAGTGGTTTGAACAAACGCTCGATCTCATACGGGATCGATTTCGAACCCTTACCGACTTTGCAGGTCTTGGGCGTGCCTACTTCTCTGATGAGTTTCCGGTAGAGGCAAAACCTCTTAAGAAAAATGTACTCAAACATGAAGGCCTGAAAGAGTGGTTGCCCATGCTTGCAGACCGCTATGAAGCGTTGAGTGATTTTACTCTCGAAACGTCTGAACAGACAGCACGCGATCTTGCAACAGAGCTTGATATTAAGCCAGGGATTATCATAAATGGTATGCGTACTGTTGTTACCGGTCAACTTGCCGGTGCATCCATGTTTGATATCCTTTTGGCAATCGGTCAGGAACGTGTTGTTCGACGTCTACGGAATGTTGGAAAATTATTTGAGGCATAAAGAGAGAAATACAATGGAAGCTACTAAAAAAAATATTGAAAAGCCCCTTGATTTTATCAGACAGATTGTAACTGAAGATCTAAGAACCGGAAAACATGCAACTCCTGTCACCCGTTTTCCGCCTGAGCCAAATGGCTTTCTTCATATTGGTCATGCCAAATCAATCTGTCTTAACTTTGGGATTGCAGCGGAGTTCAACGGTCGCTGCCATTTACGTTTCGATGACACCAACCCCAGTAAAGAAGAATCTGCCTACGTTAAATCAATTCAGGAAGATGTGACATGGCTGGGATTTGACTGGGGGGAGAATCTTTTTTATGCCTCTGATTATTTTGACAAACTCTATGACTTTGCAGTGGAACTTATCAAGAAAGAAAAAGCCTTTATCTGTTCCTTAAATGCAGAAGAGATGCGGAAATATCGCGGCACACTCACGGAACCGGGTAAAGACAGTCCCTATCGAGACAGACCCATCCAAGAAAGCCTGGAGCTTTTTCAGGGTATGAAAGAAGGCAGGTTTGAAGAAGGCAGTCATGTGCTTCGTGCCAAAATTGATATGACATCCCCAAATCTTACTCTGCGTGATCCCATCATATACAGGATTATGAACGTGCACCATCATCGAACTGGGGATAAGTGGTGCATTTACCCCATGTATGACTTTACCCACTGTCTTTCTGATGCGTTAGAAAGTGTCACCCATTCCCTCTGCACCCTTGAATTTGCTGACCATCGCCCCATATATGATTGGGTTCTGGATGTCCTTGAGACACCTGTCCACCCGCAACAAATTGAATTTGCCCGTTTAAATCTCAGCTACACTGTGATGTCAAAGCGAAAGCTTATGCAGTTGGTACATGAAAACCTTGTAACTGGCTGGGATGACCCAAGAATGCTAACTATCTCTGGTCTTAGACGTCGTGGCTACACCCCAGCTTCAATCCGTGAATTTTGTAAGGAAATTGGAATTGGAAAAAGAGACAGCTGGATCGATATGGGTGTGCTGGAAAATGCAGCTCGCAATGATCTTAATGTTATAGCACCACGGGTAATGGGAGTACTTGATCCTTTAAAGGTAGTTATTACCAATTATCCGGAAGATACGGTTGAGGATATTGAAGCGAAAAACCATCCGCAGAACCCGGATATGGGTTCAAGAACACTTCCCTTCTCCAGAGAAATCTACATTGAACGATCAGATTTTTTAGAGAATGCCCCGAAGAAGTTTTTCCGCCTTGATATTGGTCGTGAGGTACGTCTTCGATACGCCTACTTTATCACCTGCGTTTCAGTGGTTAAAGATGAGACAAGCGGAGAAGTGCTGGAGCTTCACTGCACTTATGACCCTGAAACATATGGCGGAAATGCTCCTGATGGCCGGAAAGTAAAAGGAACTATTCACTGGGTTTCTGCTGCTCAGGCAGTAAACTGTGAAATTCGTTTATATGACAGACTCTTTCTGGTTGAAAATCCGGATGCAGATAAAGATGTGAATTTTAAGGACCATTTGAATCCTAATTCCCTCAGCTCACTCACGGAGTGTATGGTGGAACCATCTCTTGCAAATGCAGAACCAGGAACATCTGTACAGTTTGAAAGACAGGGTTATTTTTGTGTGGACTCCAAGGACTCCAAACCCGACAGCCTGGTTTTTAACAGAACTGTTGGATTGCGTGATTCTTGGGCTAAAAGAAAGAAATAAGGATTTTGCTGTATCTGTAGCTATCCCCCTGTGTGTACATGATGCCCTGCGGGCATCATGTTCCGTTGCTAGCTCAGAGAGTGGCAAAATTGGGGTTAAGCGCATATATTATTTACAGAAGCGAAAAATTTCGAAGAACAGTGGCAACTTTTTCATCCTGCTTAGCTAATTCTCTCAACGCATTAATTAGACGTGTAATAGATGACCCCTTATCATGATTCATGTCAAGTTCACGTAACAGCTTGTCCTCAAGATGCTCAAGACGTTCGACAACAGGCTTTATCATTGTTCGTCTGTCCCAGGCAATATAGGCAAAAAGGGCTAAAATCAATGCAATCATCGCACCAAATAAAGCGAGCATAGTCAGTTGCTGACTGGATATCCTTTGGTTTATATCATCCATTCTTTTACCAAGGGCATCTTGACCAGATCTCATCTCGGCTCGAAGGGTATCCTGGCCAGCCTTCATCTCGACTCGGAGGGTATCCTGGCCAGCCTTTATCTCGGCTCGGAGGGTATCCTGGCCAGCCTTTATCTCAGATCGGAGGGCATCATGACCAGACTTTATCTCAAATCGGAGGGAATCTTGACCAGCACTCATTGCGGACTGGAGAGCATTTTGGCCAACTTCCAAGGACACAAGCTTTTCCACAATCTCGCGGTCAGATATGCGTGGTGCCACTTCCACTGCCAATATGGTAACGGGAAGACTGAGGAATATACAAATAGTTATTGGAAAGATTTTGAGTTTCATGACTCATACAATATGGCAACAACAGAAGAAAATCAAGAATAAACAGGGTAAGAGAATAATTGGGGTCAGAGTAAAATTAATTGTCATCTTCACGCTTCTTCTTCGGTCTACCCGCTTTTCTAGGAGTAACACGCTTTTTTGTCAACGCTTCAATCTGCATTACGAATCGCTCATTACCCAAAGCCAACCCTTTATTAACACTATTCCTAATTTCTTTAAGCAACTCAACACCAACATGAGCTTTGAGCAACTGCCGATAATTTTCTAGCCTTTCATTTTTTGTTTTTCCTAATGCAAGATATAACTCATGCGGTGCCTGCAACTCTGTTTCTACACCAAGAGCATTGCAACCATAGCTTGACCAACTGTATTCACCAGGCTCATCGACCATATCTGCTCTCACAGGGTTCAATTCAATATAGCGATATAATTCCAGCAAATACTTCTCACTCTGAATCAAACCAGAGTTAAATCGTCCCTCCCAAAGTGTACCACTGCGTTGATAAGTATAATTATAATATCGAACGTACATACGCCCTATTGACTGCATCATCTTGCTAACAGCTCCCTCATCATAAGGAGTACACAATATATGAACATGATTCGTCATTAAAACCCAAGCATGTACATCAACTAAATACTTTTTAGAAAACTCCTTAAGCCAATTCAAATACGTTTTCATATCCTCATCACTCGTAAAACAGGCTTGATGATTGTTCCCTCGTTGGATGATATGTTGCGGAACTCCGATAGGACTAACTCTGGATAATCTTGCCATAATGACGATTACTTTCTATACTTGATTATTCTTATAATAGCACATTTAATGCTACTTTGACCCCGATTAATTTTCCAATGGACAGCTCTGTGCAAAATATGGCTATATCACCCTTAAAAAGCAATTTACAGGCTCCTTTTGACCATTCAAAATCATCTCAAATCAATTTCCCTGCCATCCAGTAACTTGTCTGCCTAAATCAGACATGACCTCAAAAAGCTATTTTCTATATAGATAACCGGACTTGTCCACCAAACGGTTCAGATTGTGGTTCGTTCCTCACACAATCTAACCTTATTCGTTGGAAAGCAGTGCCCTTTATACTGCCCGGTGTGAGTCAATATGGTTTTGGAGGATTTTATTGATTTCCGTTTGCCACCCTTTACCGTGGGATTTAAAAAAATCAATAATTTCACTATTGAGCCGTATAGTCAGTTGTTTCTTGGGGTTGCTCTTTAGAGGCCGTCCTCTTTTGGGCAATACGGACAGGAGTTCATCCGATAAGACCTCGGAGGCTGGACGCATGTGTTTGAAGTCTTTTGGAGTTAATTCCCTGACCTCTCCGCTATTATTTGTCAATGGTTGCCTGTTCATACCTTTTCACCTCTCTGGGATTGGCCTTTCTGAAACTGATCACTCTGATTCCACCTGTTATGGGCGTAAAACAGATGACATGCAACCTGTCCTGCAAGTAGGCTATGGCAACGAATCGTTGTTCCGGGTAGTCGTGACGCATATCTTCAATAATCTGCGCCGTTTCCCAGTCAAGCTCCGTTGCTTGCTCAAAAGAGAGATCACGTTCTTTGATGTTCCAGTTGTTTTTATCTGGATCGCATTCAATCTTCATACTGTTTATTGTAGCCATACCAACTCTTTATGTCAACTTTTTTGTAGTTACAAAAAGAGAGTTGCATGAATTATCGAAGTCGACCATGCACTGAGGCTTTCCAACAGCCTGTATCACTGGAAACGGGCATAATGCCCTGCGGGCAAAAGGTGTCCTGTGTCCGGTAACTGACAACTTACATAGGAACAATCCCCACGGGATCTCCTTCTATTACCCCTTCTACTACCTATATGATTTAATTTTACTCGCAACATAATGACCCTAATTATTTCTAATTATTTCTTAATTATTCCTATAATAGCACATTTAATTCTACTCTGACCCCAATTACTCTATTAGAAATTCGACAAAATTGCTTAGGAACGGGAGCTAAATAACTTGAACATATAACGCCGCAATTTTTTCAGGTACAGGCATTGGGAACAAAGGGCAAGCAGTTAATCACAGGATCCTGGGGTTTCTCAATGTGATATCCCTTCACTTTTCACAACATTATAACCCGTTTTGCATATAATCCTCATGTCCAAGACAAATTATTGATGATGCAGATAGTACGTGTCGTATTCCACCTTAACTGGAACAGGCAGCTCA
>JAFLJO010000080.1 GCA_022712975.1 Desulfocapsa sp. | reverse complement strand
TACTGTTTGCTATGGTACACCATATGTAGTGTACACCACATGTAGTGTACTATTGAAAGATCAAGCACCCACACCGAGGTAACCTCATATGTTAACAAGATTGATATCTATTACAATGTCACCAACTTTTATTTTCTCAATTGCCAATAGGCCACTAGGAGTCATAACACGTTCACCGTGTCTTAGTCCATCTGACGGTCCATCCGGTCCATCCGCTACACCCGGTCCACCCGCTACACCCACTGGAAGACCATCTTCTCCACTTGTCACAAAGAATGGTGCTTTACTTGTATGGAGGTGTAAAGAGTGGTTTTTGAGTATTAAATCTAATTCAGTCTTATTCATTATAATCCCTTTTAAAGTTTTTGGTTAAAGAAAAAGTCTCTAAGAGACAAGAAGGTTTCTGTATTGAATTAACACCCTCTTTTGTCTCTTAGAAAGCTTTTATTTAACTACATAAAATTGACAACCATCGAGGGTGAAGTTATCAGATTCCATTGCTTCTTTTGGGTTACTTTTAACAAAAGCCCCTACAGGTAGAAGAGAGCCGTCGTCGAGGAAATACAAAGAGGCCTCCCGTTTCGTGTCTATTAACAGAATACTTTCTTGTTTATGTTCTATGCAAAGTTCTGTCACCCTTGCTAGAGATAATATACTATTAACTTTAGCCACATAAGACACCTCAAACTCACCTTTATAACAACCTATCACTTGTTTTAAAGGGATGTCAAGTAGACACAGACTAACTTCGGCTAATTCTTTTGCTTTCTCCTCTAAACTGGCGGGCCATGGCGTGGTATTAATAGCGAAGATTACCAAGTCATCTCTATTTTCTCGCCCATTAGATAAGTGTATTGACGATACTACGTTGTTTATCTCTGTGATAGTTTCTATTGAGTACATTTGTTTTCCTTTTTCTTTTTGGTTTATAAGTTAAATTCGCTAATAGAGAACGTACAGTTCATTGACTTAATCACTGAATGCATTAGAAAGTTCAGCTAGTCGACCTTGTATGGCGTCTTTATCCTCTGCATTTAGATCTGGAATCTTAGCAAGAACTAGGTCGATGCACCGTATGACTGTTTCAACTGGCAGTTCACTAGTATAGTCACCGGCTTCTAGTTGGTGTTCACTGGTGGTCGGTTTACTGTCACCAATCATCTTTAATAGTTTTGACCTAGGGACTAATTTACCCCTTGCTCCATCTGTTCCATCTGTTCCATCGACTAGAGGGAACACTTTGTCATAACCCAGTAGTTCAATTCCTTTAAAGATATCACTAGTGTAGTGCATAATGCGAGAGGTGACTATCCACGTTGACCAGAAGATAAAATCTCCATCACAGTTTAAACTCATCTCTGACGTAAAGAATTTAGCCATTGTCTTCTTGCTGATCTCTGGATCACTATAGACGTCGTTGTTCAATACAATAAGCTGACCAGTTTTATTCCAAAGGTTAGATGAGCTTCTTTCTACAGAAAGGGCACTCTTTAAAAGGCCGTTTGTAGTATTATTTACTCTCTCATCTGTTGTTTTCATTGCTTCTGTTGTTTTCATTGCTTTGCTAGTCCTCTCTTTCCGGAAGTGTGGCCACCATTAGCCTAGTTATTTGATGTTTTCACTTGAGATTAATATTAGATTATAAAGTGTCTCTAGACTGTGTAAAGCAGTGGTTATGTGTTGCAAATTTCACAACTCCCTTGGTCAGTGTCGTACATTTCGTACTTTTGTCCCAGCTCAATCTCAAGCTGTTTAATTATCTCCAATCGCTCTTTCCCCACTTTTGTTGCAAACATTTTCTTCTGTATTGCCTTTCCAGCTAGCAAATATGGGTAGCAACCCACTCTATCATTTGTCCCCTCGTAATAAAGAGGGTTCCTCTCTAATCCGTTACTCTCGATGTACTTAAACACCTTTTCTTCGCTCCATTCGACAACAGGGAGGCGAACCTTAATTGTTGCCCGTAGTTTTTATTGTATCTGTTGGGAAACAGATCATCCATATCAAACAAATCCGATGCTGTTATCCCTGCATACTTTCTTGCCCTTTGACCGCTCTCCTGTTGCCGCATCCCAAACCAAAATTCATGGTTAGTAATACCATCGAAAAGATTCTCTTTGTACCAATCCCTTAATGCGTACTGTTTAAGGTACATGGTACAAAATCTGCCCAAACCAAACGGAAAACGACCAACATCCCGGATTAAGTCTGGCAGTGTTCTGCCTCTTTTATGACCGAGTGTAGAATGAATTTTTATACCCAGTGTTTCGCTCATGTACTCTAAATATTCGTAGGTTACGGGGTGATCCCATCCCGTGTCATTAAACACTGCTGTCACGTTCTCTTTCCCGTTCTCTTTTATTGCCATCAGCAGGCAACATGCGCTATCCTTTCCACCTGAAACGGGGACAAGTATTTTCACACATTGACAAGGGTCGCTATCACATAGGGTACAATATATTCCGGTATTCATAAAAATCACATAACAAGTAAATTCAGTCGGAAAACGAGAGGTTCCGGCTTTGGTCTACCTGTTTCCTTTATTTAAAGTTTTATACTTCGTGTCCGCTTATTTAAAACGTTCTAAGGCCTTTGAGAGTTTATTGGGGTATCTAATCTGCCTCTCCTCTCGAAGGGGGGGCTCAAGCTTTTCTACCAGCTCAAGGGGGGGGTGTGATTGAACCATCTTCGTATTGTTGAAAAAGTTTACCTGTTTCGTTACCTCGTTTTGTTGTTGTTGTTAAGCTTCGGTTGTAACTATAGCCAAGGTGAAAAGTGTATAAAAAGGCGAATGAGAATGTCTCTGAAAGACAATGTAACCTGTTGTACCCCTGTTGTACCCCTGTTGTACCCTGTTGTATCGTTTGTTCCTTTTGTTTCACTTGGATTCACCTGATTCACCTGATTCACCTGATTCACCCTTGTTTGACCTGATTCACCTGATTCACCCTTGTTTGACCAGCACTAGAGTACCAACGCTCCCCCTTCTCCCTGTCCACTGTATACCCTAGACACATAGGAATTCATGTGGTACTGTTGATTACTGTTGATTGCAATGTGTTGTTCACTTTTCGTATAGGGTGGGGGTTGATCTGGAGATTCGCTGGAGGTTAGGGACCATGGGGAGACCCCCCGTCGCTAGTGTACTGTCCACTTACACCTAGAGCAAGCAAATAATACTGAAGCCTCCATCAGCCTCCATCAGCCTCCATCAGCCTCTACTAGAAGTAACCAACTTCCATGAGCCTCCATGAGCCTCCATGAGCCTCCATGAGATATACTCGACGAATACAGCTAAAGTAGCATTGGCTTCGCCTTGTCCAGATAACACCCAATATCTAACACCTATTTCCTGTTTATTATCTTCCATTAGCTACCATTAGCTACCATTAGCTACCATTATACAGAGACAGAGAGTGATAGAATAATATGAAACCAAAGAAGCCAAGAGAGACGACAATCCTCAGACGTAAGAAGAAAGAGTTGCCATCACTTGCTGACGAGTCAATGTCAAAGAAGGTGCAAACTGTAGTGTTATTCACACAAGGTAATACATACCAGGAGATATCTGAGAAACTTTCCTGGTCTAGGCACTCTATTAAGACAGAGATTCGTAAGGTCTTTGAGTCGTTGAAAGTTCTCATAGCGACTGAATCTCTAATCGCCTCACATGAACTTGATTCATTAGGTAGGTCTAGGTCAAATCAAGCTAAAGCACTCCACACGAGTCAGAAAAAACTTGATGCTAGTATCAATGAAGATTTCTTGTCTAAGTTGAGCCCAGAGGATGACATGGTATTAACTCAAGAGGAGATCATGTTTTGCTACCTCTTGGTACATGAAGGCGATGAGAGTAAGGCACTTGAGGATTCTGGCCTGGCAAAGGGTCTCATTAAAAGTAATACATCTTACAAGAGAGCAAAGAAGCTTCGGATACTCATGCTTAAAGGTAAGAAGAATATAATACGTTATACAAGTAACCTTCAAGTGGCCTATGCCAAGGAGTTAAATATTAACAAAGAGGCGGTACAAAGTTTAATTGTACGCCAGATAACCCAATTGGAAAGTCAGAACAACCCAAAACTAGCTTGTACTATAGCTAAATTAACAGAGCAACTAGGTAGAACAGTTGGTGCCTTTACAGAGAAGATTATCCTAGAGGAGGTATCTTTTGATGAAGCGATGGATAAGATGTTAGAGATGAGGAAAGTTAAAGGTATCAATGAATCAGTTGAGCTTAAACCAAGTGAGACTTTCGTTTATGACCCAGAGAAGATAGGTTAACCCGTGCTTCCACTTTCCACTTTCAACTATAGATATACTCACCTTACCCTATCCTTACCCTATGGCTAACAAAATAACAAATAAGTTCGCTAAACTCCTTGTAGAGTGGTCAATAAATCCAGTCCAAGCGATACGAGATTTATTTGGAGCAGAACCTACGAAGCAGCAGATCACTATAATAAGAGCTGTATGGAACCCACATTGTAGGGTAGCAGTCTCCTCTTGTACGGGTAGTGGTAAAACCTGCCTAGCTGTCTGGTTGACCTACCTATCGTTACTGCTACTAGACGACTGTAGGATTCTTATGACAAGCCCAAGTTTCCAACAGTTAACACGTGTATATGGAGCAGAGTTAAGAAAGTGGCACGGTAAGATGACTATCCCTCAGATCAAGGACCTATTTGATATAACACGTGATCGAGTCACTTGTAAGTATAAAGAACGTGTAAACGAGTGTGTCATGGTAACTGCAAGTGTTGACAATACGGAGAATCTTCAAGGTGGCCATAGTGAAAACTATTTCATAATAATTGACGAGGCTAGTGGTGTTGAGAATAAAGCCTACGATGTACTGCTGAGGACTCTATCCACTGGTAACGGTGGGAAGCTACTGGCTATCTCAAATCCAACTAGGTCCTCAGGGCCTTTTTATGATATCTTCCACAAAGACCTTCCTCACTGGGTGAAGATCTACTTAAGTGCCTTTGACTGTCCACACATAGCTAAAGGTTTCCCACAAGAGATGATAGACACCTATGGTGAAGATTCCGACTTCTACAGGATTGGTGTCCTCGGGAAGTTCCCGAGGACTACCGCTAGTCAGTTTATATCTTCAGAGGTTGTGGATAACTGCCTTACGAGTAATTTATCTATTGTTGATTATTATAACTTTCCGATAGTCATAGGAGCTGATATCGCTAGGTTTGGTGACGATGAAACTGTCCTTATAGCTAGGCAAGGGCCAAAGATACTTGATATCACACGCCTCAAAGGTTTAGACACAATGGAAGTCTCTGAAGCTATCTATAAATATCAAATGACCTTTGCAACAAAGTCTATCTTCATTGACGCTATTGGTATTGGTGCAGGTGTCTATGATCGTTGTAAACAGTTGAAACTCCCAGTACGAGAGGTCATCGGGAGTAACTCATCCACTAAACCACTAGAGTATTATAACATGCGGAGTCAGCTCTGGGGCGAGATGAGACATTGGCTAGGTAATGGTGGGGATATTCCAAACATAGAAGATCTTCGTAGTCAATTGGTCGGAATGAGCTACGGATATACAACTAAGATGCAGATTGCATTGACTACTAAGAAAGATATAAAACGTCTAGGGCTTAAGAGTCCAGATATCGCCGATGCACTTGCTTTGACTTTTGCCCCTGAGATTTTTGGTGGTGGAGCAACTATATTCAAGCCACGTCAAGTTGTAAAAAGTAATTATCTCTATGTTTAAATCGAGATATAACCCGTGGACAATCTACCAACTTTTCGACTAGAGGACTAGTTACCTATGAATAATGAGACAACAGAATATAAGTCGTTGGACGGTCAGTATGCTACACCTGGCATAGAAGTAAAAGGTATTGGAGCTATAGTGGATGACACTATGAGTGAGCTAGACCTTGTTACCGAGACCAACAAGAGGAAAGCTGAGGCGTTTTTATCCACGTTAGCTGGCCACATAAAATCTACATATCAGATTAATAAGGCTGCTAGGAGTGAGAGTGGACTTGATGAAGAGATGATCAACTCACTTTATCAAGTCAACATGGAGTATAGACCAAATGACCTTGCAAGGATGCGCACAGGTAGTAAGATCTATATGGGTCTTACAGCGACTAAATCTCGTGCAGCACGCTCTTGGATTAAGGATATCTTACAACCTGCCAAAGGTGTTCCTTTTGCTATTAGACAAACTCCAAGTGTTGACCTAGATCCAGAGATACTTAAGCAAATTGAAGATGCTTTTTCTGTAGATGCAGAGAGACTCTCTATGGAAATTGAGAAAGAGTTTAATGAGCTAGCGCAAACTGGAGGGGAATCACAGACACCGGGTGCCCTCGTTGCAAGCAAAAAAATCAAAAGAATCTCAGCGCTCCGGTGTGACATTGAAGATGCCTTACAATCAGAGGTTGATCGTATCGCCAAGCATGATGTATCACGTATAGAGCTTGGTGTGATTGATGAACTTACTGAGGGAGACTGGGAAAAAGAGTTCTCTGACTTTATCGAGGATTTTACAATCTTCCCTACGGCCTTCATGAAAGGGCCTATAGTCTCAACTAAGGTTAAGCTAGTCTGGGAGAATGGTATTGCCGTACCAAAGAGGCAAGTTGTATTTACAAATAAGCGTGTATCTCCACTCGATGCCTATCCAAGTCCCTCTGCATCAGACATTTATAAAGGTGACTTTATAGAGCATATTCGCCTGACAAAGAAAGACCTCAGTGACCTATCGTTCTTAGGGAAGGACACCGGATACAAAAAGTCTAGTATAGTTGATATCTTAAACAATATCCAACCTGGTGACTCAGGCCTGTGGATTGATAGTCAAATAGAGGAAGAGAAGCAACACGCCGAGCGGAGAGGATCGCAGGGTTACGCAGGGGAAGGTATCTACCATGGAGTGCATTTTTGGGGTACCGTACCTATAAGAATGCTTATAGACTGGGGTTACTCTGAAAGTGATTTAGGTGAATATGAGCCTCATGAAGAGGTTGAGATTGAAGCTATAATGGTTGGGCTTACAGTGATCAAGTGTCTCATTAACCGTGATCCTTTAGGACGTAGACCATACTATAGTGCTTCTTTCCAGACACGCTCTGGGAGTATCTGGGGTAATAGCTTACCATATCTTATGCGAGACATCCAGCGTATGTGTAATGCTTGTGCACGCTCCTTGGCTGATAACATGGGTTTATCTTCTGGACCACAAGTCTCTATACTTGTAGATAGACTAGCTGATGGTGGTTCTATAGAAGAGATGGCACCTAGAATGATCCACCAGTTTACCAGTGATCCAGCGGGGAATGGTGGTAGGCCTATTGAGTTTTTCATAGTGCCAAGTAATGCTAAGGAACTCCTTGCAGTTTATGATAAATTTGAGATCAAAGCTGATGATGTTACAGGTGTTCCACGTTATGCCTATGGAAATGAGAGTGTTGGTGGTGCAGCACAAACTGCCAGTGGACTATCAATGCTCCTTGAGAGTGCAACTAAAGGTATCAAAAGTTCAATAAAGAATATCTCAGAAGGTGTTATTGTACCTAGAGTTAATTACCAGTTTTATTTACATCTACTTAACAAAATGGAGGAAGGGAATACAATAGGTTTTTCAGGGGATATCAATGTTGTTGTCCATGCTGCGGAAGCAATTACAATAAAAGCAACAGAAGCTCAGTTACAAAAAGAACTCCTTAACGCAGTGATGAATGAACAAGGTATGTCTGTTGTCGGACTCCAAGGTTATGGGGAGATACTTAGGACGGTATTTAAAGGTGTTAACTTACCAGAAGATGCGATACCAAGTCGACTAGAACTTAAAGAACGAGAAGCTCAGTCTAAGTTTGAACAAGCAAGCGCAGCTAAAGCTCAAGCAGATCAAGTTAACCAGAAGGGTAGTATAGGCCTAGAGGCTACTAAGATCCAAGCTGATGCTCAGATTAAGATGCATCAAGGTACTCAAGAGACTAAGAATAAAGAGATCGAACTTAGGGCCAAGGCTAAATCTACAGATCAGCAATTGAGAGCAGTAGAAATAGAGCAACGGGTGAAGACAGAAGCTGGGAAGTTAGCCACTAAGCTTGATGATACTGAAAGGAAGCTAACAGCAGAGGCTGAAAACATAGATCGGAAGTTAGCTACACAGATTGTAACTTCACGTTAATCGGGTAAAGAGAACAATACTTGAGATATACCCCATGAAAATCCAGTTAGTATCACCAGAACTCAAGAAACAATGTAAGACAGGGGATGTTCAAGCTCTAAGAGAATCCTTGGATATCCTTTATAATAATGCCTTGTGTCGGTTGACCCAGGGTAAAAAGGTTGATTTTGAAAAGAACCAAGGGTACCTCAACTCTCTGGTAGAAGTTCAAAGTCTATTATCAAAACCGTAGTTTGTCTCTAAGAGTTTTTGCTGTAAGTGTCTGCCTATTTG
>JAFLJO010000006.1 GCA_022712975.1 Desulfocapsa sp. | reverse complement strand
AAACTCGCTTTTGCTTTTTCTCAGGATTAGTTTTCCACGTCCACGCTAGATTTAACATCAAAAATTAAGTCACATCCCCATTTTCTGCTTTTCCTACAATCGATTATTTGTTCCGCTTCTTGATTTCGCAGATGGTTATAATCGTTTGCATAACCTGCCCGCCACGGATAAACCGTGGTCTTTGAACGTGGCAGAAACTTAAAATTTAATCAAGGAGATCGGGCGTGTGAGCGAGTCTGTGTTTATGCGCTTGTTATGTGGTTTTAATTATGATTATAGATGCTTTCGTTCCGATTAGCGACCAAATGTGCAACTTAGGTAAGCATTCCTGGTCAGTTGCAAGATTATTCGAACTGTCTAAGGAATTGCCAGTTATGGAAATACCCATAAACCATCTGAACATATATTATATCTATGACAAGTTGACATTGAGGGAAATGGTAATGCACTTTAAGACCGTCAATGCATCTGATCTTTCGTTTCCAATTATTCTCGATGAGGATGGCGAATTGCTAGATGGAAGACATCGGATAATGAAAGCTCTATTGAACGGAGAAAAAAAGATAAAGGCCGTTCGTTTTGATAAGAACCCCTCTCCTTGTAAAGTGTCAGACACATAACGTTCTAAATCACCGGCTGGCCATGGATTTACCGGAATGGTGGAGCGAGAGACGATGGTAGATAAACATCCGAAAATCGGACGTGCGAGCCAGTCGGGTGCATTTTTTTGTTATGCCTTTAATCTTTTGCTTTTATTGAACTTGTTTGACGAAATGTGATACGGTTTTGTTCTCAACATCTTCCATTGAACGTAATTTGAGATGTCGGCGAAACTTACCTTTTCCTTCTAATATTTTATCTGAATCTTCAAACTCATTACCACTTGTAAACTCAAATGAGATATGTTTTTTTCTTACGAAGATTCCTCCATAATCGCTTTCCATGGAAAACATAATGCCACCATACATTACTCTTTCGAGTGTTTTGGGATGGTGGTGAAAAACAATATCTCTTAGCTTCATGAGCAGTTCAAGTTTATCAGGATGATACATCTCAATATCATTGATTAACTGTTGTACTTTCTCATTGTGAGAGTTTGCCATAAATATTCCACTTTCAGTAATTGAGGTAGGGTGATTTGCTGTTATTGTCTGTAAATTTATTCCGACCAAACTGCATATTCATTGCCATTGGGATCTGTGAAATGGAACCTTCTACCGCCCGGGAATGAAAAGATTGGTTTTATAATTTTCCCACCAGTGTTTTCAATTTTTGATAAAGTGATTTCTAATGCATTGCTATAGAGAACAATTAAAGCACTTCCATTATTACTGGATGAAATAAGGTCAGATTTAAAGAAACCTCCATCGAGCCCTTCATTTTTAAAAGCGATATATTCAGGGCCATAATCTACAAAAGACCAACCAAATGCCTCAACAAAAAATGCTTTAGTGACTGCAAGGTTTTTTGATGGAAACTCGACATAATTGATCTTTTCATGCTCACTCATTTTCGTCACCTCCGAACTCTTATTTTGATTGCTTGCATATACAATTGAACATGCAAAAAACATTATTGCCATTATTCCGATAACTTTTCTCATTATGTTTCCATTTTTGATAATTTTCTGACATTTATTTTCAAGCATAACGTTTGAATTAACCCGCCCCAAGCATTTAACCGATGCAGGTTGAACGGAGACGGGACTTTAAATTAAGGACAAATTTTATTTGAAAAACCGCTCTGCTTGGGGTCGGTGTTAAATGATTTGTTATGTGATTATATGTTGTGATATTAGCATATTAATGACTTCCTCAAGCGCATGTGAATAAGGGCAACTCGATTTTCTTGTTTATCTTTTCTTTCTTCTATCTCGTATGGATTAAAACCTAATTTGGAGTAGAATAGTAGTCCTGCAATGTTTTGATTGAAGCAGGATATGATTACTTCAATTGCTTGATGCTTTGAGAATGCAATATTGATCATTCGTTCCATAAGGTATTGCCCCGCACCATCCCCACGAGCAAATGGGGCAATTATAACATTGCCGATATAACAACTCCCACCTATTTTCCAACGATAGAAATTTGCAAAACCGACAACTTTGCCATCAAGTTCTACAACTGTAGGGTCTGATCTCTGGGTGATTGCCTCTTTAAACAGTTGCGGATTTAATGGATATGATACTTTTGGAGCTATGAAAAATAATTCATCATGGTTTTTGGGGAAAGTGCAAATTAGTGGGATATCGTTTTCTTTTGCAGGTCGATGAGTGAGTGTCATATTTTCTTACTCTTCTTCGATATAGAGTCTCATTAAATCTGAAGTAGGTTTGAAACCGATTTTCTGATACATTGGCCTTCCTGCATCACTGGCAGCCAATAATACTCGTTTCATTCCTTTGTCTTTACAATAGCGTATAGCCTTTTCAAGGATTATCTTTGCACAGTTCAGATTACGACTTTTTTCTTCCGTATAAAGGCTGTGGAAAAAAGCTACTTTGTAAGACAAGTCAAGAGGAGTTGGGACAAAGCTACAGATAGTGATAGCTCCACTTGCTACTATTTTATTTTGATTTTTTACAACCCAAGCCTTGCAGGTGTTATCTGTAAATTGTTCTTCCAATTTTTTAATATATGCTTTTTCAACTTCATCTAATCTCCCTTCATTGAGATTTTTACCATCTTTCTCCCATATTTCTTTGAACATCTTTCGATGGTGACTTGCTAATATTGTAATATCATTTGAAGTTGCACCGGAGAGTGTGATATTTACGTTTGCTTCAGATTCCATGAGTGATGGTTTGTATGTAATTATTGTTTTCGTTTCTTACACATAACGTCCGGTATCAGCCTGCCCCAAGCGATCTTACCTGTGAAGGTTATTCGGAGTTGTGAACCTAAAACAACCGATAATGGTCATTTGAAAAACCGCTCTGCTTGGGGTCGGCTGGATACGATTGTTATACTTTAATGTGTTATTACAGAAGGTTGTCCCATTTGTTGGGGTTGCCTGTAAGTTGCGTTGTATGGTTGTATTTTTAATCTAATGCTTTCGCGTGAGCGCTGCCATGCTTCTTGCCGTCTGGTGGATGTGTTAAGCATATGTTAGATTCCTAGTAGTGAAGAAATACGTTTTTCAAGTTTAGATCGAAGTTCTTGAAGCCCCTCCCCATTATTGAGGTAATACACATATCTCAAATGTCTTAAATCGAAAGGAATATCTGTCTTAGATTGAGTGATAAGAATTACCTCTCGGCCAAGGGTGTGTGCAATACCAGCCTCATAAAAAACGTTGGCATTGCGGCCGGTACAATCGCAGATAACAATTCTTGATTTATCGATTAATGAAACGACATCCTGAATTACGGCTGGATTCTCCCAGATATCATCAGCACGGCGACACCTTAAATTGAACTGTTCAGAAACTTCAATCAGAGTCTGATGAACATTATCAAATTGTGGTGAGAAAGGCATCATGGCTGATACTAAGACATTTTCTATTTGCTCAGGATCATTAAGTGAAAAAACCTTGGGTTGATTTCGGCGAGGTTGGGCATGCCGAAGTAAGATCCGAAAAATATCTTGATCCTTCACTGCCCAGTGGGTTCTGTGAAACTCAAAATCAACCATGTCCAATTCATTTGAAATAGCTTCTAATTCACTATTCGAAATTGGTGTAATGTCAGGGTCATAGTAATATTCTAAAGCTATATCTTCACCAGATATACTAGCCCTAACAATCGTGCCAACTCTTGCAGACTTTAGCTCTGATCCCCACGACTCTTCCATAAACAAAGTAGGAAGATTCATTAATGAATTAAAGTCTAATTGTCCGTTAGGCTTGAAACGCTCAACAAGACTATCCGATGTGTATTCAAAAATGCGACTACTCAAGAAGCTATCACGGTTATTAGCCCAGCCTCTCCCTTTAACAATCAAATTAAACAACGGATAAAACTCCTTAACTCAAAGTGTATAACGTCCTAAATCACCGGCTGGCCATGGATTCACCGGAAACTTTGGGCGTAGCAATTACTTAGATTAACATCAAAAGATCGCGCGTGTGAGCCAGTCGGGTGCATTTTTTTGTTACATTCCTGGCGGTGCCATGGAATGCGATTTGTATTTTACCTGCCGTGTGTTGCATGCCGGACTGAGCTTTAAACGAAGAACAGTTCCAAGCCAGCTGGCCAATATTTATACAAATGGTGCTTTAAAAACAATTCTACCTGTTTCCCCTCTATGAACCCAGATAAAAATACCAACAATAAAGCAGCAACCAGCTTTGATTAAGACTCTTTGCTTTATAGGGATGGTTGCTCAAGGCACGGAACCAGAAATAGTAATTTGAATTCCCGGATTTCTCACCACAAAGGGAATCTTTTTATGCCTGGAACCGATAAAGCAAGTAGCCAGCAAGATCCTACCCATGGGCAACTCCCAAGCTGCAAGTGGTAAAATGCAAATGCCAGCTTGCTGAAAAATCTACCCATATATCAAACATGCAATCTGGGCAGGAATAGTAACGCAGCACAGTTTGGGCATCTGGCCAATACTCACACGGATGTGGAGTTGAAAACGTATTTTCCTATTCCCCATTTGTAGACCAGATGAACCTGCCAAACTATGAAGCAGTAACCAGTCTTATTCAAATACTTTTCTAGATAGCAAGTGGTTACACGCAGGCGCCAGATGGCGGGACGACCACTTCAATTATGAAAAATGCAATCCCAAATAGCACGGAACAACCAATAGCAAGAAGCTTAGAGCCTGCCAATATCCTCAAGATAACAACAAATGAGAACGAAGGATTCCAGATTTATGTGCCGGGCAATGTAACATCACAAATCAATGGCGCGGCTTTTTGCGTCCATTGCATTTGAATTGTTATAAAATTCAGCAGATTATTCTCCTAATTATTCTTACTTTTCAAGAGCCAAGTATACTGTCGCACTTATTTTTTCCACGTCAATCTTTGCAAACATCAAAATTAGCTTTTGCTCTTTCTTAAATCTTTTGATATCCTGTCGAACTTATTTTCTCTACATTCCAGCATGGCAAACATCGAAACTCGCTTTTGCTTTTTCTCAGGATTAGTTTTCCACGTCCACGCTAGATTTAACATCAAAAATTAAGTCACATCCCCATTTTCTGCTTTTCCTACAATCGATTATTTGTTCCGCTTCTTGATTTCGCAGATAGTTATAACAAGTTATTATCCAGTTTCCTGATATCAATCATGCGGAAACCGATTGGACAACGATTTCTCGACTATGACATGCTGATTCTAACCGGATATCACTCGTAAGCGGGTGATATCCATAAACAGGATAGCACATCAATGGTCAAAGTGAAATGGAGAACACAACCATAGAAGGCTGTCCCAAACTACTCTTTTTCCGCATCTGAAGAGGTGTAAGAATTCACAATGATAACAAAAAGATTATCTTCTTTGAAAAAAACCTGTTGCAAATCATAATCTTTATTGGGCACAAGCTGAAGTGTTACCCGAATTAAATCGGAATCATCAACCTGTTCCACACGCACCCGTTCGACATATTCACCACGAGTCTCCTGTATCTTTACAACCTTTTCCCCAAGTCGTGTTCCCACAAAATCACAAATAACAAGCGGCGGACCTTCTTCTTGTCCACTTACCGTGGGTGGGTAAAATCCGTTTAATTTGAAAAGAATCATCTCCCCTTTATCAGCAGTGTTTTCAAAGGAGACATCAACAAGCAAAGCATCAACAACGGAACTGGATTTAGCAAGGGTTTCCTGTGGAAGCTCTAGCACTTCAACTGTTTTAATTCCTTCTACAGGTTCGACTACTTCGACAATCTCCTGCTCCGGTTCTTCAGCTATAACCCCTACCGCAATAGCCTCTTCAACAGTTACCGCTACCACTTCTTCCAGCTCTGGTGTAGTAGCTGCGACCTGTTCAACTTCTTTAACTTCTGCAACTTCTTTTAGTACTACCTTCTCTTTTTGAGGTACTTCTTCGGGAAAAATCTGAATAGTGAGAATATTTTCATTCTCATCAAACTGCTGAACGAAATTAAAAGCTTCACCTGCAACAAGATCAATCACCACTCGTGTTTTGTTAGTATGGCGACCAAGACGAACTTTACGGATCATCTCCCCTTGAATGTCGATGGAAGATGGAACACTTCTAGCCAAGCGAGTCTCTATAAAATCAAAAACCACACGGGGCTTTTCCCCCTTAAGAGCAAATGCTCTGGGCAGCCATGGACCATTCAAATGAAATATAACCGATTCAGTTTTTCCATTTTTTCCATGAAAAGTTACTTTTTCGATTAACCCATCAGCAGCATGGAGCGACCCTGCAAAAAAGAAAAAAAGAAACAGGACAACACAGAAAAAACCAGTTTTATGATTCGACATAAACAATACCTAAATAACCTTCTATTTTTTAAGGAACAAATCAGATACTTGCTTGATTACATCATCCCCTCTTGTAAAGTCAACTATTTTTCAGTAAATGAGTAGCAGAGAAGTTAAAGCAGACAGGGATTAGCACATACTTTCCGTATTATAAAACACTTACTAATAACTAATACATTTCCAGATGAAACAAAAACTTGAGCAAAGAGAAATCCTCCCTTTTGTCAACAAACCAGGGCGTTACCTTGGCCATGAATACAATAGTACCGTAAAAGATTGGGACAAGACACCACTCCACTGCGCACTTATTTTTCCCGATCTTTATGAAATAGGTATGTCACATCAGGGATTGCAGATACTCTATCATATAGTAAATGGTCAGGAAAACATGCTTGCCGAGCGGTGTTACTGCCCGGATAAAGACATGGAAGAGCTTCTTCGTGAAAATGATCTTCCTCTCTGTTCAGTTGAAAACAGTCGTCCCCTCCCTGATTTTGATTTTATCGGTTTCACTTTGCCCTATGAACTTTGTTATACAAACATTCTTACCATCCTTGATTTGGCTAACATTCCATTTCGCTCATCAGATCGTGATGAAGATACACCTATTATTATTGGGGGTGGTTCATGCAGCCTTAACCCGGAACCTGTTGCCGACTTCTTTGATGCCATCCTGCTTGGCGATGGCGAAGAAGCAATTCTTGAAATTGCTGCATGCCTGCTGCTTGCCAAAGAAGATACCCTTACGCGCAGTGAAACCTTACTGAAACTTGCGGCCTTGCCAGGAGTGTACATCCCATCTTTATTTGAACCCTGCTATGATGAAGCTGGTACTATTATAGAAATTAAAGCTCTAAATCCTGATTTTCCAAACGTTACAAAACGGATTCTCAGTGATTTATCAGCATTCGACCACCTCCTCCACCCCCTTGTTCCAAATTCCAGGATTGTCCATGACCGTTTAGGGGTCGAAGTGGCCAGAGGCTGTACCAGAGGATGCAGATTCTGTCAGGCAGGAATGATTTATCGCCCAGTTAGGGAACGAAGTCCCGAGCAGGTCTTTGAGCTTGCAAACACCGGCATTAAAAATTCGGGATTCGATGAACTTGCTCTTCTCTCTCTTTCCACCGGTGACTACTCATGTCTCGGAACCGTACTCCCTCAACTGATGGATCGTTTTGCAGATGAGGCAATATCTGTCTCTATGCCCTCCATGCGTGTTGGAACACTTACCCAGGATCTTATGGATCAGATCAAACGAGTCCGAAAAACAGGGTTCACCCTGGCTCCTGAGGCTGGTAGCGAACGTTTACGTCGGGTAATTAATAAAGGGATCACAGAGGAAGATCTGCTGAAAACCACCAAAGATGCTTTCGGTCTGGGCTGGAAGGTCATGAAACTTTATTTTATGATCGGGCTGCCCGGTGAAACAGATGAAGATATCGAGGCCATTGCAGATCTTGCAAAGAAAACAAAACAGGTTGGAAATGAGTCAGGTGGAAGAGGACGTCAGCAAATTAATGTGAGCGTAGGTACCTTTGTTCCTAAACCTCACACCCCTTTTCAATGGAACGCACAAATCCCCCAGAGCGCAAGCCATGAAAAAATCAGGCAACTCAAAAAGGCACTTCCACGAAAGGGTATTAACCTGAAATGGCATGACCCTGATGTGAGCTTTTTGGAGGGCGTTTTTTCACGGGGTGACAGACGTCTTTCCTCACTTCTGGAAAGTGCTTGGAAGAAAGGAGCGCGGCTTGATGGCTGGTCGGAATTTTTCAACCTCGACCGCTGGAATGAAGCAGCAGAAGAGTGTTCTCTGGTTCTAGATGATTATCTGCGAGAGCGTGATCTGGGTGAGACCCTCCCCTGGCAGCATCTGAGCAGTGGAGTCGATGAGTCTTTTCTGAAAGAAGAACTCCAAAAATCCTACGCTGAAACCTATACTCCTGATTGTCGCTATCACGACTGTCAAAAGTGTGGATTATGTGATTTTAAGACAATTAAGCCCATTGTAATTGACAGAAAACGCAGCCCAGGTGGAGAAGCAATACACCAAAAGAGTGACGAAAGCAGATCGGATGCTAGTACAAGACAAAGCAATGAAGATCCGCATTTTTATTATGTCGTCAATTATTCCAGAATAGGTGATATCTGTTATCTCGGGCATCTTGAAATTTTACAGATTGTTTTTCGTATTCTGCGACGTGCTGAAATAAAAACCAACTTTTCCAAAGGATTCAACCCTTCACCAAAGATCTCCTTTGGCCCTGCGATGCCTGTGGGCACCCAGAGTCTTGCCGAGTACTTTATCATGGATCTACCTGCTCCTCTTGACAATCTCGAAGATGCTGCAACACGGCTTAACAAACAAATGCCTCCTGGGCTTTCAGTAGTAAATATTACACTTAGTAATGGTTCTGTTCCACAAAGAATTGTGAGTTCCTATCGTATCACGCTAAAGCATGCTCTCACGAAAGATGAAAGCAATCGATTTAAAGACTTTTTCACAAAAGAGGAATTTCTCGTCTCACGAATCCGCAAGAGAAAGCTAAAGCAAATCAATATTAGACCACTGTTGACAAGCATTCAGGTCATTAATAAAAACACATTGGCCCTGGAACTCATCAGCATAACAAGTACTGCAGGAGTAAAACCCCTAGAAGCGGTGGCTGCAATACTTGGCAAAGAACCTAAAGATTTCCTGACATCGGTTGTACTAAAAACAGGATGGAAAGAATTGCCGTAAATCCTGTTGATTATAACAGTACGTTTGTGGTAGAAATCTAAGATTCATGCAAAATGCTTATTTGGACATAAATAGAGTGCTACTAAGACCAAAAAGGAGCCACACACCATGACAACAAAGAAGATTATCCTTCGCGATGATGAGATGCCAACCCAATGGTATAACGTGGGGCCTGATATCCCAAACGGCCTTCTTCCACCCCTTGATCCAGAAACTAAAGAGCCCATTGGGCCTGAAAAACTTGGTGTTATCTTCCCAATGGCACTCCTTGAACAGGAAATGTCACAGGAACGATTGATTGATATCCCTGAAGAAGTTCTCGACGTTCTGAAGATCTGGCGTCCATCTCCGCTCGTTCGAGCATATGATCTGGAAAAAGCACTCGGCACCAAATCCAAAATATATTTTAAAAATGAAGGAGTTTCACCCGTTGGATCCCATAAAGCAAACTCTGCAGTTCCTCAGGCATATTACAATGCCAGGGAAGGCATCAAAAGACTGGCTACTGAAACAGGAGCCGGACAGTGGGGAAGCGCCCTCGCCTTTGCCTCCCATAAATTTGGTCTTGAATGTATGGTTTACATGGTTCGTATCTCATTTGATCAGAAACCATACCGTAAATCCATGATGCACACCTTTGGTGCATCCATTGTGGCAAGCCCCAGTGTTGAAACTACTATCGGACGCCAAATCCGTGAACAATACCCGGAGACAGCCGGATCTCTTGGTATTGCAATTTCTGAGGCAATAGAAGATGCAGCCAGTCGTGACGATACCAACTATGCACTTGGTTCGGTTTTAAATCATGTTATCCTGCATCAATCTATCATCGGGCTTGAAGCCAAAAAACAGATGGATATTGCCGGCGATTACCCGGATGTCATTATTGGTTGCTGTGGTGGTGGATCAAACTTTGCCGGTCTTGCGTCCCCTTATATACCCGACTACCTTGATGGCAAAAAAATTCGGTTTGTCGGAGTGGAACCTGCTTCCTGCCCAACACTTACCATGGGCAAACTGGCATATGACTTTGGTGACGTTGCTCAAACCACGCCACTCTTAAATATGTACACCCTGGGACACGATTTTATTCCACCTGGAATCCATGCAGGCGGACTTCGATATCATGGAATGGCTCCAATTGTGTCAGCCATGGTTCGTGAAAACATTATTGATCCAATTAGAGTACATCAACTTGAATGCTTTGAAGCGGGTGTTCTTTTTGCAAGAACCGAAGGAATCATCCCTGCCCCTGAGACTTGTCACGCCATCCGCGGGGCTATCATTGAAGCCACCAGAGAACTTGATAAACCACAGACCATCCTCTTTAACTTTTCTGGACATGGACTTATCGATATGGCATCCTATGATAAGTACTTTTCAGGTGATCTGCACAACTACGATTACCCTAAAGAAGCCATTGAAGCATCCATGGCAAAACTTCCGAAGATATAATTGATCAAATGCTCGCAGCTCAACTGCATAAACTGCTTCGGTTTACCTCTTCGCAATGTGTTTCCGGAGCAGTTTTCTTTAGTTTCCTCCTGTTTTTTCTCTCATTCACCTGCCAAGCCAGGGAAATTCAGGAAATAAGCAAATATATTTCTCAAGGAGGGTATGCACTTAACAAAAATGGTAAAACCGTTTTCTCAAAGAACCTGAAAGATGTCTTTGTTCCGGCATCTACAATTAAGCTTCTCACAAGCCTTGCTGCATTAGAAATACTTGGCCCAGAGTATCGTTTTCATACCCGAATTTATTTCAATCAGAAGACTAAAACCCTCTATATCAAGGGATCAGGTGATCCTTTTCTTGTATCTGAAAAGGTATACGAAATCACAAAAAGTATTGCAGCAAAAAAAATACTTGAAATAGGTGATATCATTCTCGATGATTCTGCCTTCGCCCTGGAACACACAAGAACCAAAGGTTCAGATGACTCAAAAAGACCTTACAATGCAAACTGTTCAGCCCTTGCTGTAAACTTCAATGCCCTGCCTCTTACCGTTCTCCATAAAGCAAAAGTAAAATCTCCAGAACCACAAACACCCTATCTGCCAATCATGGGACAAATCGGCAAAGAACTTCCAAGCGGATACCATCGTGTGAACGTTGATGCCTTTGCCCAAAAGAGTTCCCTATCCAATAGCCTTCTCTATTGCGGTCAGCTCTTTAAAACACTTTTAGCGCAGCATGGAATTCAGGTCACAGGTAAAATCAAACAAGGTCACGTTCCACCGATGACTCCGCTTCTGTATCACTATATCGCAAAAGAAAGTGTAAGTGATCTGGTACAGGCATGCCTGCTCTCTTCAAGCAACTTTATGGCAAATCAACTCTACTTGGCAATTGGAGTTAAACAATATGGGTTCCCTGCAACATGGAAAAAGAGCCAAAGAGCGATGAACGATTATATCCATACCTTTCTTGGATTAACAGATAAGCAGATAACCATGGTGGAGGGTGCTGGATTATCGAAAGAAAATATGATCAGCCCTGAAGCCATGATCCAGATATTGGAAGAGTTCAGACCCTATGCGTCTTTAGTCCCGATCAAATATGGTGTGCGGATGAAATCGGGAACATTGCGAAAATCAGGTGTATTTTGTTATGCAGGATACATCACAAAAGGAACAACTCAGAACCCGTTTGTAATTCTTCTTAATCAAAAAAGAAATGGTAGAGATACCATTCTGAAAGTCCTCTACAGGCAATAACAAGTCAGCATATGCATTGAGTAAAAGGTGCAATCTATACGATTTAACCAGCGGTAGTTTCATTGACACCTTCTACTCTCACTAGTATCAAAAACAATTTTTAAAAACTTTGGAGAACCTATGATGAAAATCATCATTCAATGGATTCCTTTTTTCATCATGGCATCATTTCTGATGACGGGATGTAGTAAGAAGACAAGTTTCCCAACCGTTGCTACCGAACCTGTAGCAAGCCAGGCGGAGAAGTTATACAGTCCTGTGTATAAAGGCAAAGTTTTAGAAAAATCAAATAAAACTAAAAGCATTTCCATTGTTGTTGGGATGGGAAAAGAAGCCAGGACCGTTATTGTCAAATTTGACGACAAAACTACAGGTGTTGAACACGCCTCCAAAGGTCATGCTTCAATTATCTTTTATGAGATGCGTGATGGTCAGCCTTGGGCCACTGTTGTTCAACCAAAACTTGCAAAACTCCCTAAAGGGGTTACTGAAATTAAAACCGATGAGTTGAAAGCACTCATTGATGCAAAAACTGATTTCACTCTCGTTGATGCTCGCCCGGAAAAGCGATGGGCTATTAGCCATATCCCTGGTGCTGTAAGTATTGGCACAAGAGCATACAAGAAAAAAGCTGGTGAATTATTGCCCAAGGATAAAAGTGCACTAGTCATTACGTATTGTGGGGGCTCCACATGTAGCATGTCAACTAGAATCGCCGGTCTGTTAAAAAAAGATGGTTACAAAAACATTAACGTTTATATTGGCGGCCATCCTGCATGGATCAAAGCTGGAAACAGTGTTTACACCAGTAAGGGCAACATAGAAAAAGGCAATATCGTTCTTATCGATCTACGTTCCAAAACAAAATCAGAAGCTGGACGCATTGCCCGTTCTGTTTCTATTCCTTACGATTCTCTTGAAGACCGCATTGATGATATTCCTAAAAAAGCACCTGTCGTTTTATACAGTGATAATACTAAAGATACTACAGATGCAATCAAAGACCTTCGTGAAGAAGGATACAAAAAGCTTGCACTGGTATCAGGAAATTATGGCGGTTGGGTAAAAGCTGGTGGAAAAACTGTTACAGGCCCGGTTACCACAGAGATTAACTGGGTAAGAAAACTTGAAAAAGGCGCAATTAGAAAAGCTGACTTCATGGAAGCAGTAAGTGGAGCCGATGCCGGTGCTGTAATCCTGGACGTCCGAACCACTGATGAGGCAAGTGTTGGTGGTTTCAGAGGTGCCATTTTAGTACCTCTTGGCCAGATTGGTTCTCGGCTCGCCGAAATTCCAAAGAACAAAAAAGTCTATGTTCACTGCACTACTGGTGCCCGTGCTGATATGGCTGCTCAGGAACTTATCAAAAATGGCTATAAAGCATTTTTCCTGGTTGCCAATGTTGTGTGTGAGGGCAATGACTGTGAGGTAGAAGATTAATAAAGGCTCCAAAAGTGCCTGAGATTAACACTTTTCAAGCACTTTGCTTTTTTCAACACTTTTCATTCTTCTTTACTTATCCTGAATATACCGATACGATTAGTATAGTAAGTCATCTGACTGATTTGCTTATATCCCGAATCACTCAAGAGCATAAGGCTACAAAAGAACTAATCGAAGGTTGCACCAGGCATGAAAAACAGCGACGAAAAAACAATCTCAAAAAAGAAGTACCTGGAACCTACATTTCATTTTTCCAGAAAACGTATTCTGATAGGTGAACATGAAGACAGGATGGAAAAAGTCATAACCTCAGAACTGGTTCGACAAAACCAAGCTCTTCTGTCATTCCCCGATTTTGAGAAGTTTGCAGCAAGCGGATTTATAAAAAGCCCCATACGATCTGGAAAAAACACTCATTTTTCAGAGGATGGTGAAACGCTCCTATCCGATATCATAGGATATCCAAGAGTCGACACCATGAATCTGGATACAGACAAAGAACCCACCCTGCTTATCTCCGTTACACCTTTTGTTAAAATCTCTGCTGACAAAATGAAGGCCACCCTACTCCTTCAGCCTCCTATACCCGACGGATTTTCTCCAGGAAGCGAACCTCTTACTGAACTCCTGCAAGAAGCAGGGATTCTTTTTGGAATCGACCAATCTGCCCTGCAGGAAGCCCAAAAAATCATTAAGGATGGCTATGAGGACTACCAAAACATCCCCATAGCCTTCGGTACCACTGCAGAACCTGGAGTAGACGCTTATCTGCAATTTGCTTTTGAGATCGGGCCAATTGCCGGGAAACTCCTGGAAGATGGTACCATTGACTTTCGTGAACGAAGAATCATGATCGGTGTCACAAAAGGAGAATTACTTGCCACGAAGATCCCTGCGATTCCCGGAACTCCGGGAACCGATGTTCTGGGTGAGGAAATTGAACCCGAAGGAGGCACTCCATTACAAGTTAGAATTAAAGAGGATGTCACCTTTTCAGAAGAAACCGGTAAAATTACAGCAAGCAATGACGGTGTTCTCACTGTTGTAAATGATTGCGAGATCAAAGTTTGTTCCAAACATGAAATACTTGGAGATATTGATTTTACAACTGGCAATATAGACTCTAAAAGCTGCGTCATTATTCATGGCGCTGTTCAACCGGGATTTAAAGTTATTACCTGCGGTGATCTTGAAATTAAACAGGAAGTTATGTCTGCCATTATTTCAAGTGATGCAAACATCGTAATAAAAGGCGGCATCACAGGGAAGAAAACAGTTGTTAAAGCCCTTGGTGATGTCGATTTCAGATTTATTGAACAGGGACGTATAGACTCAGGTGGCAATGTGATTGTCCGCAAGCAATCATACTACAGTGATATTCTGGCTAAAGGAGATATCAGCTGTAACGCTGGCACCACCATTATCGGGGGCGATATTGTAGCAGGAGGAATCCTCACAGTTGATAATGTAGGTTCTCCCAATGGAAAACCCACAAGGCTTGCTGCCGGTGTTGATACTGAGCGTTTAAGTTTACAGAGAGTACTCACCAAGCAACTTATCGGGCAGCAGGATGACGTTATACAGTGGTTGCAACGGTATGGTGGAAATGCCAAATCAAGAAAAATAAGAAAAATGGAAGCACTGGTTGATGAAAGCAAAATGAAGCTTCTTAAACTCAACCTTATTCCCGGTACCGGACTCTATTCCAGAGTAGGTGACTTAAAAACTGAGATTACAAATGAAGAAGAAACCGGAGATGATAACGAGATAAAAGAGTGCCGGATTGAAAAGATTTTTATGGATATTCAAGGTACCATTTTTGCGGGTACGGAGCTTAGAATCGGTAATTGCAAGTTACTGGTAAAAAGTACCATCAGTAAACGACGGTTTAAACTCAACACGAAGTTAAAACAGATTATCGCAGCTCCCTTACGATAGCTGTAGCAAAAAATGAAGATACTGCATACCTCTGACTGGCACCTTGGCCATAAACTCTACGGCAGACAACGCTATGAAGAGTTTGCAAGCTTTCTTCAATGGCTGGAAAGATGTATCGAAAAGCATGGCGTGGAAACACTCATTGTTGCAGGGGATATCTTTGACAGCCAGGCACCTTCAAACAGAAGTCTGGCAATGTATTATGGCTTTCTCTCACAGATTTCACATTCCTGTTGTCGCCATATTATCATCGTTGGCGGTAACCATGACTCACCAACACTGCTAAACGCTCCCCGTGAGCTGCTCCATTCTCTGAATATTCATGTTGTTGGCAGTGTTCCAGCAGATATTGAAGATGAACTTATTGTTCTTCATGACAAAAACCACGAACCGGAAGCCATGATTCTTGCGGTTCCCTATCTTCGTGATAAAGATATCAGATCATCAACAGCCCAGGAAACTCTGGATGATAAACACCGGAAAATGCTTCAGGGTATCTGTGATCATTATTCTATACTTGTACAACTGGCACTTAAAAAACAAAAACAGATAGGACAAAATAATAACAAGAAAATCCCTTTAATTGCCACCGGACATCTTTTTTGCCAGGGAGGCGTCACCAGACAAGGCGACGGGGTACGCGAACTCTACGTAGGGACGTTGGTACGAGTTGGCCTTGATTGTTTTCCAAAAGAAATTGATTACCTGGCGCTTGGCCATCTCCACTTCCCACAACTGGTTGCGAAACAGGAAAACAGGCGTTACTCCGGCTCTCCATTAACCATGAACTTTTCAGAGGCTGGTGAACAAAAAATGGTTCTGCTGGTTGATAGTTCAGACGATATGAGTGTTCAGGAGATTCCAGTTCCATGCTTTCAGCAGCTTCTTAACATTTCCGGTAATCTTGAACATATCCTTCAGACGATTAAAAGCCTTGCTGCAACAAGGCAGTCAATACTTCTTGAAATTCACTACAAAGGCGAAACACTAATTGACAACCTGCAGGAACAAATTGTTGCTGCTGTGGAAGAAACAGAACTGGAAGTTCTTCGCATTAGCAACAAACGGATCTATAATTATATTCTACGACAAAGTTCGGAAATAAAAACTCTTGAAGAGTTAAGTCCGTACCAAGTCTTTCAGCAATGCCTTGATCTCAGTGAAATCCCCCTTGAACAACAGAAAGAAATGACCCTTGATTTTGCAACTACCCTCAGTGCCCTCAACCATAATGAACAAAAGGCATAAGAGATGAAAATCCTGCGGATTCGTTTTCAGAACCTCAACTCTCTTTGTGGAATATGGGATATTGATTTCACAGAACCTGCCTACATTGAACACAATCTCTTTGCCATCACCGGCCCTACAGGTTCCGGCAAGACCACCCTGCTCGATGGGATTTGTCTGGCATTATATGGCGCAACCCCGCGCCTTGGGAAAATCACAAAAGCATCAAATGAAATCATGAGCCGTCACACTGGTCTCTGTTTTGCTGAAGTCGAGTTCTCGACAACAAAAGGAACTTTTCGCTGTCACTGGTCTCAACATCGTTCCCGGCAAAAGTGTAATGGTGAGTTGCAACAGCCGAAGCATGAAATTGCTGATGCTGCGTGCGGCACCATCCTTGAAAGCAGAATACGTAATGTGGCAAGCAAAGTTGAAGAAGTTACTGGAATGGACTTTGATCGCTTCACCCGTTCGACCCTTCTTGCCCAGGGTGGCTTTGCTGCATTTCTTCAGGCATCTGCCAATGAACGGGCTCCAATTCTTGAACAGATCACAGGTACTGAAATATACTCACAACTGTCGATGAAGGTGCATGAATTTCAAGGCTTGGAGCAGCAGAAACTAACTGATTTTGAGCAGAGTCTTGCCCACATTAATCTTCTTGAGCCAGAAGTTGAAGAAGAGTTGAGCTTTGCTATAACCGAAACAGAAAAAGAAGGGGAACTTTGTAAAACAGAAATCAAGAGCCTGCAAACCCAGCAGGTTTGGTTTGAAACGATGAGCCGGCTCATCGATGAAAAAAATGTTTGTCTGCAAAAGCTTGATCTTTTAAATAAGGAAAAGGAAGCCCACCAGGACGAACTCGATACGTTGCAGCCAGCGCTTGCAGCAAAGCCCATAGAGCCGTTATACAAGGAACTTGAAAATCTCCTGGAATGTGAAAAAAACACTTTAAAAGAATGTTCCACACTCGAAAAGAAACATTGCGATCTTGAGAATACGCTAAAAGCAACGAACACTCAGTCAGAAACCACTGGAAAAGGAATAGTTCAAACGGAAAAAACCAGGGAAACGGGGCTGCTGCTCATTAGAAATGTTCAGATACTGGATCACACAATCCTAGCTGAAAAAAACAATCTTCAGGAACAGATAGCGGAACTTTCTGCAAAACGATCCGCTCACCAAAAAGAAGATACAGCGATTAATGCTCTTAAACAAAACCTTCTCAAAAAGCTGAAAAGTCAGAAACTGCTGGAGAAATTTTTCCAGGAACGAGCCTGTGACTCACAATTAATTGAAGAATTTGGTGCGATTCAACTTCAGTTAACAACTCTTGGCAATCTCCATGAGCAGCATCGAACAATTGCCAAAACACAAGAAACAGTTACTAAAAAGAAGCAAAAAAGCAAACAAACTGTAAAACAACTTGCACGGGATACCAAAAAACTCCAACAGGAAGGCATCACAACAAAAAACAATCTTGATCAACTCCAAAAATCAATCAATCAACTTCTTAAAGGAAAAGAAGCTGCCAGTATCCATCAGACCCTTTTTCAAATCCGTAACAGACAAAAAAGTTTACAGGAACTTTTACAGGTTCTCGATGAGTTAGAGCCCCAGACAAAAAAACTGGAAATACTTCTCAAAGAGGCTGTAGAACTATCGAAACAAGAAATCGAACTTGCAGCAAAACATCAACTAAGTGAAACAAAACAGGACAGCAAACAAAAGGAAATTGATCTCCTCGAAAGAAACCTTCGACTCCTGACACAAATTCAAAACCTTGAAGCAGAGAGAAATAAACTTCAGGATAATGCGCCCTGCCCTCTTTGCGGTTCCACACACCATCCATACAATCATGGCAACGTCCCTGAGATATCAAAGGAAGAAAACCTGCTGCAAAATGCGAAAATTAAACTAACGAACATTACAGAAGAATGTACTCAACTCGCCCGGGAAGGTATCATATCTGTGGAAAAGCAGAAGAATCATTCTATCCAGGCAAAAGATACTAAAGAGCAGATCAGTCGGTCTGAAAAAAAAGTTCAACAACTTCTTTTAGATTTGGATTTCCCTCCACTAGCTAAAACTAACCGTAAACAACTGGATAACGAGTACCAGAAACTCATTACAGAACAACAACAGCTTGAAACTGACTGTGATCATCTTGAAAAGCAAAACAAAAAACTACACCTTGCAGCAGCTAACAGAGATAAGCTGTTAACCTCCATGCAGCAGTTGGAACATACTCTCCTTGAAGCAAATCATAATGCAGCATCCATTGACCAGGAGGAATACACTCTTAGCGAGCAAGCCGCAAAGATTTCAGCAGAACTCGTGGTTTTAAATACTGATCTGTTAATGAAAACAGAGGGCTACGGAATACGTACAATTAGCACCGAGAACCTTCCATTCATCCTGAAAGAACTGAATCAAAGAGTCCGTGCATGGAAAGAGAACAAAGAAAAAGAAAAACATATAAGCCCTCAAATCATCAGCCTGACATCAGAGCTTAACCATAAAGAAACCCTCCAGGCACAGCTCACAAAACAGATACAGGAGGATGGGGAAAAGTGTCAAATAATACAGAAAAAAAACGCCGAATCAGTTAAAGAACGAATACAACTCTTTGGTGAAAAAGAAACCATTCCTGAATCTGAACGTCTAGAGCAGAATGTAAAAAATGCACGAACGAAATATGATCTGCTGCAAAAGGAATGTGTTGATATAGAAAAGAAAGTTACTGCTTCCCAAACCTTACTCAATCGTCTTCAATCAGAAAGCAATTCGAGAAAACTCACAATCATAAATCAGAAGCATCTATTCCAGCAAGCCATTCTCACTTCCGCCTTCTCTGATTCTCAAGAGTTCCTTGATGCAAGGTTGCCAGACTCAGAACTGGATACGCTACAAAAATTATATGATAAGTTGCAAAGAAAAAAGACAGAATTGCAGGCTCTGCTCAAAGATAAAGAATTAACCCTGCAACTAGAAAAAGAAAAACAGCTTTGCAGCATTCCCGTTGAAGAATTGAACAGAGAACTAGAGAAACTAGAAAATCAATACTTGGCTCTTCAGGAAAAAATCATCACGGCAAAAGAACAATTAAAAACGAACAACACGAACAAAAACAATATAAAGGAACAGCTTACAGCGATAGAATTTCAAAAAAAGATAGCTGGCAGGTGGAACCGTCTCCACATGCTTATTGGTTCGGCAGATGGGAAAAAATTCAGAAATTTTGCCCAGGGCCTCACCTTTGAGATGATGGTTCTCCATGCCAATAAACATCTGCAAAAAATGAATGACCGTTATATTCTGATTCGAGATCACACCCATCCTCTTGATTTAAATGTGATGGATATGTATCAGGCAGATGAGATCCGCTCCACTAAAAATCTATCCGGTGGTGAATCTTTTCTTGTGAGCCTAGCACTCGCACTCGGCCTGTCTAAAATGGCTTCTCAGAATGTCCGAATTGATTCGCTGTTTCTTGATGAAGGCTTTGGAACACTCGATGAAGACGCTCTCGAATCGGCACTGGAAACTCTTGCCGGGCTTCGTGATGAGAATAAACTCATCGGAATCATCTCCCATGTGACCGCCCTAAAAGAACGAATCCCTCTGCAAATTACAATCATCCAGGGGAACAGAGGAAGAAGCAGCATCATTGGTCCCGGTGTGACAATGGAGCAGGGATGAGCTGCTGTCGAAAATTCATGCATCGTTTTTCCGACTCAAGCCGTGGAGTTTTTTGCCTGCGCTGGGTGCTGCCACTCCGCATCCTGGCTGTTGGCAGTCTTACGATTCACTTTATATACAAAGCAGTCTACGGGCCTTCATCCTATGGAACTATTCTTAGTATTGTTCACATCTGTATTGCTTTACTGATCCTTGGTGAATGCCGCAGAAGTGTCCGCTATCACAATGCGATTAAAGAATTAGAGCTACTTGGAGATAAAAGGCGGGCACTGCGATAAGGGACGTATGAATCAAATATCAGAGGGCTTTTGATCAAGTTTCTTCCCTAAACGCCAGGCATCAACAACCGAAAACAGCCAGCAACAAAAGAGTACCAGAAAAGAAAGCTTCAGATAAACAGAAGATGCATAGGTCGAAGGCTCTGTGAGAATTGACATAACTTTAGATACATCAACAACCACGCCTTGCGCAACAGTGTCTTGCAGCCTCACAACTGCTTGACGAACAACAGCAGTTAAAAAAAGAATACCGCTCACAAAAGCGACAACAAAGAACGTGAGACCACGATAATATTTCGCTAAAATGATCTGTCCTGCACCAGGGAAAATCAAAGCCGAACAAAGCATTCCTTTTATTGCATTACTCATTCTTTAATTCCTTTTGTTGTGAAGTTTATGATTTCACACGCACCTATGGAAAAACATGGCATATTCTATCAAAAACCTTGTGTTCCAACTTGCTATTTTAGGTCTTGTATTATACTCTTTTTGTAAATAAAATATATTCTTAATAATCTGATAAATTCCGCTCACAGGTATTACCATATGACACATCAAGATCCACCTATATTTATTACCTTTGGAAACCGAAAAGGCGGAGTGGGTAAAACAACATCTGTCATTAATCTTGCGAGCAATCTTGCAAGCCTTGGAAAAAATATCCTGATCGTTGATACTGACCCCCAATCCAACTGTTCTTCCATTCTTTTAAATAATTTTGACGACCAGACTAAGTATTCCCTCATTGATGCATTAGAAGCCCCAGAAGGTGAAGGACTACTCTCAAAGATCGCCTGTAACACCAATAATCCACGGATCAAGATCATTCCCAATACAGCACGTTGCATGCTCTGGGAAAGAAAAATTGCTCAGAAGCCTGATGCAGTTCTCGGAATCAGTCGATTAATCAACCAGGATACTGACTTAATCAGCTACGATTTTGTTTTTTTTGACACCCCTCCAAACCTGGGGGTTATGATGAATAATGCACTCATGGCTTCTGATTATGTCATTATTCCCATTCCACCCTCAGATCAATTTTCTTTAGATGGCCTGGCTGCATACCTTGATCTTATCGGAAGCATCAGGAAACATAATGACAAACTGCAACTACTTGCTGTCTTAATTACTAAATATGATTCAAAATGGGGAAATTCAGCAAATAATCTCAAACAGATAACTAATTATTTTTCAAAAAAGGGGATTAGTATTTTCCACACCAAAATCCATAACTGTCCTGAAATTGATATGGCTCATGTGGCGAGAAAACCAATCTTTGAAACAGCACCTGCAAGTATTGGCGCCGCTGATTATTCAGCACTTGGTAAAGAACTTCTGGAAATCTTCAACATCATTTACGGAGGAAAACATTTTTAAACACTAAGAACCTTAACGAACTGATTACACGTCGTTTTTATAAATTTACCATTGCTAACCTTTCACAAATTCACTTTAAGACCCCATGCACCTTGGCAAGGGTAACTTGCTTATGCTATACTGAAATTTTAGAAATGAAATAACTCATGTAATATATTTATGTATCGGAAAATTAAAGTTTTTGTGGGAATTGTTCCTATGTCTGTTTCCGAAAACCTAATACCGAACACCTAACACCTACTGCCCGCAGGGCATCATGTTCTTTTTGCATATACTCTTTGTACCATCTGTTGCTATGTCACAAAAAAACACAAATGACGCTGATATCTGTAGTACCATCCACTCAGGAGACAGGATTGATCCTTTCGAAGGATTAGATCTCCGAAATATATGCGTTTCTCCGCAGACACTACAAGCAGTGACAACTGAAAACAATCAAACCGACGATGATGATAGACTGTTTGAATTAAACCCACTGGATGGAATCGATGTTGAAAGTATAGCGGTTAATCCAGAGACAATTGCCTCAACTCAACGAGTCGAAACAAATGAATCGACCACTGAAGGGATCGTTGATTTTGTCATTATTCCAAATAAAGAATTTGACGAAAAAGACCAGAAAGCGAGCAAACGCCCCACAAGACCTATACGCTCCCTTTCTACAGATGTCTCACATCCTCCGGTAAGGCAGAAAAAGAACTTAATAAATCCAGTCATTGAAAAAGCATATCACTATGCCGAACTTACCCAAATACGGGAAAAAGTATTTGCACACCTTGAAAAGATCGGTGGGAATGTACTTCTCATAGCCAGCCCCCACGACAATACCGGGAGTAGTCTCCTTGCAGCTGCTCTTGGCTATAATGCAGCCTGCTCCTGTCAGAAATCTGTTCTACTCATTGATTGCAATATGCGTCGAGCAGGTTTACATGAATTCTTTACCCTTCCCCAAGCATATGGCTTCACGAATCTCATCCAAAACAACCTGCCATGGCAGGCAGTGGTTAAAGAAACAGGAATTGAAAATCTAAGTATTATTACTGCAGGCGAACCCTCTGATAATTTCTCAGAATTTCTTCGTTATTCACATATCCCCAAACTACTCCAACAAATTCGGCCCCAATATGATCTGATCATTTTCGATACATCTCCTGTTCTTGCTCCAAACCGGAATAACGTAAATATCGTTTCCCTTACATCAGAAGCTGATTATTTTCTTCTGATTACCAAACAATCCGGTACCACCAGAGACCACCTGAAAGAAGCTCAAAACGTCATTGAAGCAGGGAATGGAAAAATCGATGGGATTGTTCTAAACGAACACACACCTAAAAAGAAGCCTAATCCTTACAAAAAATAATAGCTATTGTATGAATCCAAATACTCCGCACGACAATGCCAGTCAGATTGATCCACAATTTTTTATAGCAAAATATCTGTCTCCAGTGATAGAGCATAAATGGATTGTTCTGTTCACTACCTTTATTGGACTGGCTATTGCAATTCCGATCAGCCTGCTTATACAACCTGAGTACAGCAGTACAGCCATTACTCAAGTGGAAGCTCCCAGAGCAAAAATGATTTCCAGGGTTACTGAAGAGATTGGCTCAAGAACTGGAGACCGTGCATATATCACTGCTTCTGTGGCACGAATGCATAGTTCAGCCTTTCAGACTGAAGTTCTCAAGGTAATTCCCAAGGCTCTTCAAACTGACCTTGAAACACCACTGAGTGTTAAAGGACAAATTATGAGCAAATTAATTCCATTTGCTAAAAAAATACTCAAAAAAGATGCGGCTGCCCCGAAAGACAACACCAGGGTCACTCCTGAACGGCTCGCCAGTCTCGGTAAACGTATAGAGATACGAGGCAACACAGGGAAAGGTACTATTGAGATAACAGGTACAACCTTTGCGCAGGAAATGACCACAGTTTTAGTAAAGAGTTACATTGATGTCTGGGTCGCCATGAACATGGACACCAACAAAAGCTTAATTCGTCATGAATTAGAATTTACCAGAGATCAAAGGGCTGATCATCACAAACTGTTAAAAGGGGCGGAAAATGAACTCCGACTTTTTAAACAAAAATATGAGATTCCACCAGCTTTAACATCTGTTACTGACATGGAACTCCAGACACAACTTGATGTACTCCAGAACAAGCTGACCAATTCCAAGGAACGTTACACGCAAGTAGATGATATTTTCCTCGAGTTAAGCAGAAAAGAAAAAGCAGTAGTTAACAACATAAAAGTACTTAATCCACCACAAACACCTCTATACCCATCAAAAAACATGCGCATCTCCATTATACTTGTGGGACTTATACTCGGTGCTGCTGCTGGAATTGCTCCGATATTGGCATGGGATTACTACAGGGGCAATATTCGTCATAAAAAAGATATATATAGCGCCGTTGATATTCCGATCATAGGAAAGCTACCAACCATCAAATAAACCCTCTCAGGAAACAAAATATAATGTCAGAATCCCCTGTCACAGTCGGTATTTTAGGCCTTGGTTACGTTGGACTTCCACTAGCCATTACTTTCGGTAAAATATATAAAACAATAGGCTACGACCTGAACAATGATGCAATCCAAAATTACAACAAGGGTATTGATCATAACAATGAAGTTGATGCAGCGGGATTTAAAGATGCAAAATTTCTTAGCTTTACTGAAAATCCGGAACAACTCTCCAATGCTGACTTTCTGATTATTGCAGTTCCCACACCCATTGACCATGCGAATCAACCCAACCTGCGTCCATTGCTAAGTGCTACGGCAACTGCAGGCAAACATATGAAGAAGGGTGTCACGGTAATTTTTGAATCAACGGTTTATCCCGGTGCCACCGAAGAAGATTGCGTGCCAGTGCTTGAGAAAACATCAGGATTGCAATGGAAAAAAGATTTCAATGTGGGATACTCTCCTGAACGAATCAACCCTGGTGACAAAAAGCATACCCTGACAAAAATAACCAAAATTGTTGCAGGTGACACCCCTGAATCCCTTGAGTCCATATCCAATCTTTATGGAAGTATCATCGAAGCAGGTATTTATCCGGTACCCTCCATCAAAGAAGCAGAGGCAGCAAAAGTTATTGAAAATACCCAGCGCGATCTCAACATCGCACTTATCAATGAGCTTGCCATCATCTTTGACCGTTTAAATATAGACACATTAAATGTTCTTGAAGCAGCCGGCTCCAAATGGAACTTTCTCCCATTCAGACCGGGTCTGGTTGGTGGACATTGTATAGGAGTGGATCCATACTATCTGACCCACAAAGCTGAATCCACAGGATATACCCCACAGGTTATCCTTGCTGGCCGCAGGATTAATGACACCATGGGGAAATTCATTGCGGAAAAAACAGTAAAAATGATGATCAAGGCCAAACTGGAAATCAAGAATGCTAAAGTCGGTATCTTTGGTCTTACATTTAAAGAAGACTGCCCGGATCTGAGAAATTCACGCGTAATGGATATCATCCAGGAACTCAATGACTATGGCATAGAAACAATAATCTACGACCCTGTTGTTCAGCCGCAAGATGCTATGAAACATGTTGGTATCACGTTGACTCCAGTCAATAAATTCAAAAATATTGCTGCTCTAATCATTGCAGTCCCACACAAAGAGTTTAAAGAACAATCCCTTGAGTATTTCACCAAAACCCTCACAAAAAATGGTTGCTTGATAGATGTGAAATCCATGCTCGGAGTCGCTTCAATAGAAGATGAAAATATTAATTTCTGGAGACTGTAATCCTCAACCCCAAAACCGTGAATCACCACTTACAATGACTCAATACAACACCCTCAGACAAGAACTTAAGAATGCTCAATCTAGCTGGCTGATAACAGGTATCGCTGGATTTATAGGATCTAACCTTCTGGAAACGCTCCTCAAACTTGACCAGAAAGTTGTTGGTCTTGACAACTTCTCCACAGGTCATAAACACAATCTTGACGAAGTAAAAGATCTGGTAACACAAAACCAGTGGGAAAATTTCACCCTTATTCAGGGAGATATCCGTGACATTGATACCTGTCATCAAGCCTGCAACGGAGTTCAGTATGTCCTCCATCAGGCAGCCCTTGGTTCTGTCCCCCGCTCTATTGAAGATCCTGCTCTCACAAATGCAAACAATATCAGCGGATTCCTCAATATGCTTATCGCTGCCCGTGATGCCAATGTCAAACGTTTTGTTTACGCAGCATCCAGCTCCACCTATGGCGACCACCCTGATCTGCCAAAACAGGAGCCCAATATTGGCAAGCCATTATCACCATATGCAGTTACTAAACTTGTAAATGAACTTTACGCAGATGTTTTTGCCAGAACATATAACTTTAACACCATCGGTCTAAGGTATTTTAATATTTTTGGTCAGCGCCAGGACCCTGAAGGTGCTTATGCTGCAGTGGTGCCAAAATGGTTTAGCGCCCTTCTCAACGGAGAAGACTCTTTTATCAATGGAGACGGGGAAACAAGCAGAGATTTCTGTTTTATAGATAACTGTGTTCAAGCAAATCTTCTTGCTGCCACTGTCCAATCGGAAGAAGCTGTAAATCAGGTTTATAACGTTGCCTTTGGAGAACGTACAACTCTGAATAAGCTTCACGAACTAATAAACAATCGTGTTGAACAAAGCGGACGCAAAAAAGGAAATTCACAGCTCACCTACCGTGATTTCCGTCCCGGTGATGTGCGGCACTCCCTGGCTGATATTTCGAAAGCTGAAAAACTCTTGGGCTATGCACCTCAATACTCCATTGAACAGGGTTTGGACAAAGCTGCAGAGTGGTATACAGCAAGCCTTATCTAATCTTCTCTTAAAGGTATTTTATTATGCGAAAACTATCATCATTCCTTTTTCTGATACCGCTTTGCACCCTCTGCCTGAGTCATTCAGCTCAAGCGCGCCTGAACACCATTACCGGCGGGGTAACAATCGGCTATGATTACAATGATACGCAATACAAAAGAGAAGATATTGACAATTCACTGCCAAACCAGAATACGTTTCAACAACAGTTTAGCATTGGCCCTCTGTTTATTTTTGAAACAACAAGCACTACTGATGGCTTGACCATCAGTTTCCACCCAAGTTTTGTTTATGATCTTGAAGACAGCCAGAGTGATATTGACCACAATTTCTCGCTTTCTGCCCACCGTGATTTCACAAGAAACTTAAACATTAAATTAAGTGACAGCTTCGTTTATTCAGACGACCCGGATCTTCTGGAAGCAGAAACTTCTTCAGATTATAAGAAAGGACGAAAACGTTACTGGACAAATAATTTCAACATCAACTCCACTTATACATATGGAAAAGAAAGTTCCTTTGCTGCCGGTTATTCCTACCACATATTACGAAATGATGACACAGGCCCTGGTGGGTATGAGGATTACGACAAACACATTGCAGACCTCTCCTTACAACACCGAATAGACGCTGCATGGAACTTTTCACTGTTTGCAAGCTACACACGAGGACTTTTTGATCCACCAGATCCTGAAGACGTTGCTCTTGATATTACGAATGATCTTTCCGAATATCGGTTTGGCGGCACACTCAATTGGATGTTATCCTCAAGAAAAACGTTTCTTGTCAGTTATGATTTCTCTGCAAGTAACTACGATTCCATTCTCCAGCATGACACCAACCTGCACAACCTTACTTTTGGTGCCCAATATCAACATACCAGCCGCCTCTCATTTGGACTTGGTGCCGGTCCATCCTATGAAGAGACTGAAACATTTGAGCCAAATTGGGGTTACAATGGTCACGTCAATCTAAACTATGACATTGCTAAACGTACAAATATAAGTGCTGGTATAGCAAAGGGTTTCGACCAGGAAAATTTCTCAGCAAATAACAACCTTCTTGGAAGAGATCAGGGACTGACAGAATACTGGAATTATAACTTGGATTTTTCTCATCAACTAACCAAGGATCTCATAGTCACGCTTTTCGGATCATACCGGGATGAAAGTATTTTCAGAAAAGACATCTACGAAGCTGGTGGTTCTCTTGCTTATACTTTTTCTCAGTGGTACACGGCATCCCTCCGATACACGTACAGAAATCAAGAGTCTGAGCTAATCAATGACAGTTATGACGAGCATAGGGTCTTTCTAACACTTTCCTTTCAAAAGGAGTTGTTTCGTTGGTAATTTAAGCTCGGACTGTTATAATATGATCTCCCATTGTTATTTTTGATTGAACAATAATAAATCAACTTCTCACAACTTTATGATTCCCAAGAAAAATACTGCTATTATACTTTTACTCATCCTTGGAACATGGTTTATTCTTCAAAACAGTTCATCTGTAACCGCCGTCCCAATAAAACAATCACTCGCATCTTTTCCAGAAAACATTGGTCAGTGGCAGAAAGTGCATGCCACCACATCTTCAACTGATGTTGTTGAACTCCTTGGCGTAGATGATGAGATCCATTACACCTACCAAAATTCTTCTGGAAAACTTATCACCCTTTATGTTGGGTACTACGAAGCAGTCGGAGTAACTGGCACTTACCATTCACCCAAAAACTGCCTTCCTGGTGGGGGTTGGGGGATCGATTCCACTCAACCCTTTCCCCTGGCAATAGGAATAGAAGGAAAATCCCAATCATCAATTTCTAAAATGCTAATCAGAAACGGAGATAATTACCAGGTCGTACTCTATTGGTATCAAAACAGAGGACGTATTATTGCCTCTGAATATTGGGAAAAAGTCTATCTTGTACTCGATGCTCTAACGATGGGACGACGTGATGGTACATTTGTCAGGATCATGTTTACCGTCCAGAACAATGACATTGCACAAGCCTCTCTGGAGGCTGGAAAGTTTGCAGAACTGGTTATGACAAGCCTCGAATCCTACTTGCCAGGAAAGAACCTATGACTAGAACGATAAGCGATACACAACAAGCAATGATCACTTTAGGCGTTTTCCTGACAGCCTTGGTCATACTCTACTTCCCGATCCTACAAGACCTTGCCCACGCCTGGGACACAAACGACAACTATTCACACGGATACTTTATCCCCATAGTTTCCGCTTACATAATTTACACCTTAAAAGATGAGTTGAAACAACTCCCTGTTCAGACTAACATACTCGGTCTTTTTCTTTTACTGGCTGGCTTGGCTCAACTTATAATTGCAAAAGTAGGTTCAGAGTTTTTCCTTCAACGCACATCTCTTATCCCTGTTCTAGGTGGTATAATCCTTTTCTGCCTCGGATTTTCATTTTTCAAAAAATTATTACTACCAATTGTTTACCTCATCTTTATGGTTCCGCTTCCAGCCATTATCTGGAACAAAATTGCCTTCCCAATGCAATTATTTGGTTCATTTCTCACAGAGAAGGTAGTGGCCTTAATGGGCATTCCCATATTGCGAGAAGGAAATATCTTGTATTTAACTAATACAACACTTGAAGTAGTTGATGCATGTTCAGGGCTCCGGTCACTCACAACCCTATTCGCATTAAGTGCAGTTTTCGCAATCCTTTCTTCTCATACCACAACTCAGAAATGGATTCTTTTTTTAACAGCGGCACCCATTGCGATCTTTGCCAATATTGTCCGATTAACAGGAACTGCGATCCTTGCATCAAAATATGGTGGAGACGTTGCCCAAGGCTTTCTGCATGATTTCTCTGGTATTGCTGTATTTGTAGTGGGAGTCATAATGCTGGCAACAGTGAGTAATCTAATTAAGAGAATCTAATAAGAACTTCTTCCCGCACTTACATATTCCCGACCAGAAATATTAGATACGCCATCGGCACTATTTTTTTACTAATATCACCCCGGCTTACGGGATTTTTCAAAGATATTTTTTTCGACGTTCTCAGCAAAACTTTAAAACCGCCCTTTGCCTTTCCCGAACACCGATATCCGCCCCCCCCCTCTCTATTCCAAATAAACGAAATCCAAATAAATTACCCGTTCCCTCTCCTGCACCATAACAAACAATGTAACATTTTCCACATCAGTAAGATTCAGCAAACGATCTCGGGGAGCATTTTTTATATCTTCAAGAGAAACTTCAATATCATTCCACCCATGTTTCAAAAGGTACTTTCGATTAAATCTATCATTATAATAATTGGAATGTGCAGAATCATGAACACGACAGTTCAACTCAAGCGATTCCCCCTCAGGAAGATACACACTGAAAAACAAATTACTAAACTCCCTCCAGTCACCCTGAAAATACTTAAGTGAAACACCTGAATATTTATGAGTTGTCATTTGCACTCTTAGAGACCGGTCCCCATGCCTTGCAATTCCCTTTTCTATACGTAGCTCTCCATTGCTTCTCCACCGATCAACCTCATAACCTGTTTCAAAATCAGAAAGAAGAGGAAACTGGTTCCTGGCAATCCATTCATCAACTCCTCCTCTCATCAAGGGAATTAGCGCAATGCCAACAAGAATCAAAACAACACACCGCAATACGATCTTTTTGTATCCCTTCTGAGAATACAAAAAGGCAAAGGTAATCAAGGCCCCCAGCTGATTCCTCAATATATCAAGAATATCAGGTGAACGGTCACCAGAATACATTTGCACCCCCTCCACACTTACACCAAGAACCAATACTATGAGAAACGCCTTGAGGAAAAAACTTGAGACAGAACGACCAGGGAAGCGATATCGAAAAATTTTAACGAGCCACAACGAGGTGAGAGAAAAAAAAAGGATATGCCCTAAATCCCACAATGCGACAAAAGACCTGCTACCGTGAGCTCCTGGACCACCATAAAAAAAGAAAGGTGCGCCACAAAGCAATGTTGTAAGTAATATTTTCATTTTCTCCCGCAAAACAGGATATAATTGTCAGGAGCAATTGCCTCAACCAAAAGATGTGGAAACGAAAAATCGCACAACGGTAAACATTGTTTACACAACGACTCTTCTTCCCTCCTCAACAAAATCACAAATAAACTCAAATCAGGTGGTTAATACTCCTTCACCTTTCCATAAAAAAAGCATACACTAAATTAACAGCATATGGTGAATGGATAAAAACAAACATGCATATACTTACTGTAAAACGACATGTAACACTATCACAACACGTCACACTAACAGTTCCCAAAGGAGACAACAAATGACCAGCAAAATACGATTAGGCGAATTACTGGTTCAAGAGAATATCGTCAACCAGGACACCATCAACGATGCCTTACGAGTTCAGGTTAGTGGAAACAAAAGATTAGGGGTCATTTTGCTTCGCATGGGGGTTCTTTCCAGTGACCAGTTAACAAGCACCCTCTCGAAACAATTAGGAATTCCTTTAACTGATGTAAACAAAGCATTTTCGCCAAATGTCAATAAAGTACTCCCTCGTTATCTTTGTTCCAAATACGGGGCCATTCCACTGGCACATAAAAAGAATAATATCTTACTCACGGCCATGACAGATCCTTCAGACCAAGAAGCTATCACCGACATTGAACACTACACCGGAATGGTTGTGGAACCCTGCCTGGCCAAACAGTCAGACATCAATAACGCTATCCCCAAAAAGATACCGTTATCGCTCAAAGATATCTTCAACCCGCAGAACAGCACAAAAGCCACTCGCTTTATAGCCACTGCAGCTTTTACTCTCGTCGTTATTTTAGGCGTCGCAACGTATAATTACATCCACACAGCAAATTATGGCACAATATCACACCTTAACGACTCAACTATCTATGAGCACCATAACCTCATGGTTGGTTTTGACAATTCCGGTAAAATCTCCCTTCTGGGACACAGTGCATTTTCAGATGGATACTACTCTGCCTCATTTAACAATATCACCACGTTAGTGGCATTCATCAGAAGTAGTAAAGATGACTTTTCAACCGAGCAGGCCGAATGGCTTGATTGGGTAGTGAATAAAGAAAATGCTCACGGCTCACTTGACTCGAGTATAGTTAAAAATGGACAGTAAAAGAACCCAGATTCGCATAGATACCATCATTACTGCACCATGGCAACAATTTATTTAGGCATACCCATCGCCAATGGTCAACACTGGCATTAATTATGCAATGACGACAGCACTCACGCTCACGCGAATCTAGTCTCTCAATAATGTTACCAGCGACAACTATGAAAAAACTCATATTACTTTTATTGACACTCTGTTATTTCATACCCGGGTTCTCATTTGCTGCGGTATCCTCTCACGACATCAATATAGAGTTGTCTTACGATTTCCAGCCAGTTGACGGAAAATTTCTTTCCGGATATCACCTCTACAAAGATGGTGTAAAGGTTTGTACAACCGACATCCCCGCAGACTACGACATCCCCGCAGACTACGACATGGACTGTGTAGTTGATTCTGAACCCGGAACCTTCAACTTCACCCTAACCGCCTTTCATTCTGACGGCACTGAAAGTCCCCACTCTCCTTCTTACTCATTTTACTTAGGAACAGAAGAAGTCCTACCACCTGTCGATGAAGGGAGTCACAGCTTTAGTTTTACATGGGATACAAACGGAAACATTGATGCCATAAGCGGATTTCGAGTTTATCTCAACAACACATTGCTCTGCGAAACAAATGATCCAAGCGCAAACAAAGTTACCTGTCGATCAGATATCCTGCAAAGCATAATGGTATTCACCATCACCACATTATTTACTGACAACACGGAAAGCTCACCTTCGAACCTGTTAACATTTGACCCATCCGAATATCCTCAGTTTTTTACTACAAAACGACTGACTTTTTCCTGGGAATACCCAGCTTATTCCGACTTGGCCGGTTTTAAAATCTATCAGGATAACACACAAATCTGTGAGACCACCAATTCAACTGACCGAGAGATTTCCTGTACTACAGAAATATCCTCCCCCACAGCCACATTTGCAATTACCGCTTTCGATACAGATGGCATCGAAACAACTCTCTCCAACATTCTCACATATACAAGCGACACAATAGCACCCACCCCAGAACCATCAGTATTACAGGCTATCATTACCTCTAACGACAGCGAAGGCACAGCACCACTGACTATCGCTTTTGACGGCGGTAGTTCCACGGGCGAAATAAGCAGTTTCTCTTGGTCTTTCGGTGATGGAGCAACCAGTGATATAAACAACATTGACCACATATACGTAATTCCAGGCACCTATACTGCCAAGCTCACTGTCGCAGACATTTCCGGCAACACAAGCGTTGCCACAACAGTCATTTCTGTTACGGAAGGGACTCCAGTTGATACACCACCCCGGGCAGTCATTTCTTCTTCCACAGCTCTTGGGCAATCACCATTAAGTGTCTCTTTCAACGGTAACGCTTCTTCAGCACCTGATTCAAAAATAACCAGTTACCAGTGGGAATTCGGCGATGGCTCATCCGCCATAGGTAGGGACACATCCCATGTTTTCACCAAGGCAGGTACTTTTAGTACCACTCTTACCGTAACAAACAGTGCAGGCTTAACCAATTCCGTAAGCACACCAGTAATAGTCACGTCCCCACCACCCGGGGAAAACAAACCTCCTCAGGCTGTTTTCTCAACCACATCAACCAACGGTAACACGCCCCTGACAGTTTTATTTAATGCCTCTGGGTCAAGTGATTCCGACGGAACTATCAGCAGCTATACTTGGCAGTTTGGAGATGGCTCATCTGCGAGTGGAATGGCCACCACTCACACCTACACAGACCTGGCCACTTTCACAGCCACACTCATGGTCACCGATAATGATGGAGCTAAAAGTTTCAGTACCACATCAATAACTGTTAGCCCGGAAAGCGCACCAGCAGAATTCAACATTGAACTTGGTGAAATCTCAGTCAACAGTAATTGGGCTCGAGTTGAGATCACCACTTTTTTCCAAGATCCTGTTGTTATAGCCGGACCTCCCAGTTTAGCTGATTCGTCACCGTGCGTTGTTCGACTTCGTAATATCAGCCCCACCGGATTTGATATTAAGATTTCAGAATGGGATTACCTTGACGACAGTCACGCAAATGAATCCATAAGCTATATTGTCATGGAAAAAGGGCATTTCACTCTACCTGACGGAACACAGGTAGAGGCTGGAACTTTTGAAGGCAGCACAAGCTTCAAGCAGGTAAGATTTACTAATGCGTTCACCCTAGATCCCGTTATTGTCAGCAGCATTGCCACCAATAATGAAACAGATACCATTAGCGGTCGTATTCGTAATATTTCAAAAACATCATTTGAGTATTACTATCGGGAGCAGGAAAAAAATCAAAACATTCATGTTGCGGAAACTATCAACTACGTAGCATGGGAGACCAGCCAAGGGACGCTTGGCAATATAAGTTACGAAGCAGCGACCACAGGCGACACTGTCACCCATAACTTATACGACATCACGTTTCAAACAGACTTTAACACAGCCCCTCTATTCCTCGCAGATATGCAATCAACAGACGGTGCTGATACTGCCGCCTTGCGTATGCAAAATGTTACTAGTAATGGTGTACAGATAAAGGTTCAAGAAGAACAATCCAATGATAGCGAAACGGCTCACAGCTCTGAAACAGTTGGCTATCTCGCACTCGGGTCAATGGACTCAGAACAAGCCCCCCCAGGCCCAACAAACAATGTTCAGAAACTATTCACTTTTAATTGGACCCTGGACGATTCAATAGAAGGCGTAACGGGCTTTCGTTTCTACCAGAATAACGAACTGATCTGCGAAAGCAATAATAGTTCTGACCGCAGCATAAGTTGTATTGCCCCATTGCTAGACGCTGAGATGCAATTTACAATGACAGCACTTATCAACAGTGTAGAAACAGAGCATTCGATTCTTCTGCAAATCAGTCCTGAGATTTTCAGGCAAACAGTAACTTTTACATGGTCTTTTGATCAACAGCAAGAAAGTACTATTACTGGATTCTATATATATGCAGACTCTAAGATGCTGTGCGGAACCAACAATCCAACGACACGCACGTTAAGCTGTAAAACTTTTGCACTAGCCCAGGAAACTGCGTTTACAGTAAAAGCCATTTTTCAGGATGCAAGCACAACAAGTGCATCAAATATCATCATGTACCGATAACCACAATCCAATGACCAACAAACATAACACTACTCCTCAGCAACCAACCAGGAGACCGACCATGAAAGAAAGTAAAACAAACACAACTGTAATCAAAACATTTCGTAGATCACTTATTCCAACCGTCTTTACTGCTGCCTGCCTGCTGACACCTTTTCCGTGTTTTGCTACAGATTTCAAGGGAACTCTTGACAGAGTATCTATAACTGATGCTGAAAACAACAATATCCCACCCACTTCATCTTTTACCTATAGTACTGATGGCCATAATGTTACTTTTGATGCCTCTGGTTCTGTTGATTCTGATGGGAGTATTACTGAATATAAATGGGATTTTGGAGATGGTAACACAGGAAGTGGAAAAATTGTCGAACATACATACCTTGCAACGGACAACACACCTGTCACGCTAACAACCATTGACAATGGTAATGGAATCTCATTACTTCAGACGTCGATCTTGTGGATTCCAAAAGGTACTCGTTTCTACTGGGACATGGAGGTTCTGCCAGAAGATAGTATTGTTTCAAACATTGGTGATGTGCTAATCTCAAAACCATCCAACTCAGGTAAAGTTATCGCTGGTGTCAGTGGTTACGGTTTTAAACAAACGGATACCTGGCAAACGTATACAACACCGGCCACTACCTTACCAACAGATAAAGGGCGCATATCAGTATGGATAAAACACCAATTTTCGTCGGAGGATCGAAATACATCTTACCGATACTTTTTCAGGACGACAAATATCGGTCAAGCAAACACACTCTATGCGTATGCGTACAAAAATTACATATTCTTCTACCTCTATGACGATAGTGGTGCATCACGAAGAGTTTTCAGTCAAACTAGTTGGGGGACTGATCACTGGTACCAATATGAATTTTCCTGGGATTCAATGGCGGGAAAAGTATCTATTTCTAGAGATGGAAGCAATTTACAAGAAGCGGCAAGCACGCCCTGGAACACGAAACTTCCAGATTATAACAACCAGGATTTTCACATAGGCCACAAATTTCCACTCGGTAGCTTTGATGATTTTTTTGTTTTTAATTAAATTGCACTTTAAAAAACATGGTTTTATTATGAAAAAAACACTGATCCTTCTTCTTATTTGCTTCGTTTCCATATTTTCTTTCGCCCCACATACACAGGCAAACATAGGCATCATCAAGCTTTCATGGACTGTACCATCTGTCACAGAGACTGAGGCGTTCAACTTTTATTATTCATACAATAGTGATATGACCGATAAAAAAAAACATACTATTTGTGGATCTCTGCTAACAGCAGGTACCAATACTTTTCACCTTGAATGTGCCAACGTACCTATTGAACAATTTCCAGCATATATTCAAATAATATGGGAGCCATTAGAAGGTGGTCAATCATTGTTCTCTAACATCCAACAGATATCTGAACATCCGGGGACACCACAAGCAGTTCCATTTATTACAAACATAATAGGCCAACATTAAGCTAGGACTTTTCAAACAAGGCACAAAGCATTATATAAAAAACAGGCTTTTTTGAAAATTGAGCGGGGAACATGATGCCCTAATGGCAAAAAAAGCAAAACCCATCTCCATATCTGTTTCGGCTAGTATAAGGTTGAAGATAACTGGGACACCGAAACTTGGCATCAGTATGAATTTAGCTGGGACGATGACAACGGCTCAATGACCATCAAACGAGACGGAACAATTGTGAGTGAACTCAGCACTACTCCCTGGAATTCCGCCACCCCTTTTTGGGGACTCAGGATTTCTATATCGGCCACACCAACCCCATGGGCAGCTTTGATGAATTTTACATTTCAAATAATTAATAGGTACAGGAGTTTCATTATGTTTCCCCAAAAAGCTATATTCACTTCTTTGCTATTCACAACGATTGTGCTGCAAAATTCGTCTCCAGTATTTGCTGAGATTCTCTTCCAGGATAATTTTGACAGCTCCCCGGATTGGCAGTCTCAACAAACGATTCACAAAAGCCAGCCAGGAGGCACAGACATTGCTTGGGGAATGACTCGCTCTGACAATTGCACCACCTACTGTCCACCACAGGGATGGACGTCCTACAGGGCGGCATCTTCTTACTGGATTGACGACAGACGCAAAGACACATATGTCCTTAGCTCAGAAGGGGCCCGGGGGGGCTCGGGAAAGGGCATTACCTATAACGTAGAAGTGACCGGCGACTATGGGGCATGGTCAGGTGGATCACTTGATATATGGCTAGGCGAAACAGGACACAGTGAACTTTACGTCCGATACTATCTTAAATTTAATTCCAATTGGGAGTGGACTAATCCAGAACAAAATGAACATTCCCAACAAAAATTGATGCGGATTAGCACATATAATGCGAATATCTGGACAACAAATTACAACCCGCAAGAGTTTGGTAGTGGATCGGTAAACTGGCCAACCCTTTACCCTGGCTGGTATAATAATGTTTCATTTCCACCTGCTCAGATGACAATGGCGGTTCGTAAGGCCCTGACCTACGCAACTGATGATACTGAAAAAGTTGCCAATGCTACTTGGCCCACTGACAGCGACTGGCATTGCTATGAGTTCAGAGTAAAAATGAATAGTTCACCTGGAGTTGCTAACGGTGAATGGGAAGCGTGGATTGATGGTGTTTCGGTGGGATCACGCACAGATGTAGAGTGGAAAATGAATGGCTCAAACACAACACACAATTGGAACTGGGTTATGTTTATAGATAATATAACGAACGGTTCATCACCCTTAGATTCGCATACGGAAATGCAATTATATATGGACGACGTTATTATAAGCACAGAATATATTGGTCTTGCAGCCGATGATTCCCGTGCAGAACAGCAGATAATTCTACATGTACCCTCATTTTAATGCTGAACAATCCTAAGGCAACTGATTGCAGCGATTCGCACGAGTAGCATTTTACTTCATATAATGCTACTCATGCTTGCAGGTAAAATCAGTTGCCATTAAACATAAACATCTTTTTTGCAATATAGCTTAGTTTTCCTAGTAAATATCTACATGGTGTCTTACTGACTGTTGTAGCTAGCAGAAACAAATTAGACAGAAAAGTGTCTTTGAGCTGCTGAACTGCAACAGTTTTGTAATAAATAAGATTTTCGTGTTCTATATTTCCTCTATTAGTTGAAAAATTCTCTAGTTGCATCTGGTTCAATTTCTCTAGGTAGAAACTTGCACTTTGATCAGCATCAAGTTCAGGTTGGTAGCATCTATTAATTATTACAGGATAAACGTACGTTTTATCTACCGTCTTATCCTGTAATTCAAATTGTACAAGTATACTGCGCTGACATAGCTTATTCCAGGTCATATCGAAAACAAAATTACCAAGACTATAACAGATAACACCTCCACCATACTCTTCAACACATTGGACAGTATGTGAATGATGCCCTAAAATAATATTTGAACCCGCATCTACAATTTTTCGTGCTATTTTTATAAGATTTGCTGACGGGTTTACAGCAAATTCAAGCCCCCAATGGAGAGAAACAACGACAAAATCTACCTCAGATCTCAACCTATTAACATCAGCACAAATTCTCTCAGGATCCGTACAGTTAGCATAATCTATGTCAGCCAAACGGCTCAACCGATTATCGTCCTCAAAAGAATAACCCAAAAAACCTATCTTTTCCCCTCTAATTTCTAGAATTGCAGGTTCAGTATAATAATCACCACTTCCCTTTAATCCAACTATTGCTATATTCTTTCTCTTTAGCCGTTCAATACAATCCCAAAAAGCAGCTTTACCATGTTGCATCATGTGGTTATTGGCAATATTCAGAACATTAAATCCAACACGACTTAATGCGTCAACACACTCAACGCATCCTCTCATTTGGTCAGAATGAAAATCATACGGAACCAGCCCCTCATCTGACAAGACTGCTTCTAAATTACCGAAAAGAATATCACTGTTTAACTCCCCCTTGATTTTTTCAAAAATAAAATCTGCGCCTTTTTTCTCGACCACTCTCTTAACGCCAAAACCAAAACATTTCGGAGAATCACCAAAGCTTATATCACCAACAGCTATTAAAGAAATACTCATATTTTATTTCCAAATAACAGCCAGTCCTCTTGCAAAAAGATACACACTTGCCAGCAAAAGCATCTTAGGTAAAAATCTTACCTGCTCCATTTCTTTTAACCTGCGACAAGCAAAGGCAAAGGGCAAACTAATTAAAACAACGAGCAACAATAGAAAAAATTTAGGGCTCCAAAAAGATAAAATACACAGGAACAATATCGATATTACGTAGAAAAAAGGCACAATAACTCCAATAATCCCCTTCATCCCCTCTTTATTTCTTTTCAGCTGCTGTAAATTGCTTTTCCCTCGCCACAACTCTTTTCGAAAGAATTCTTGTAGCGAAGAAACTACCCCAAGGTGTTGTACTGTCAGGGTGTCGTTAAACAAGAGTCGGGAATGCTTACTTAGTTTCATACCTAAATCGAAATCCTCACAAGTTTCCAGAGACTCATCAAAACCACCAACTTCTTCAAAAGCTACCCTTTTCATAATTAAATTAAAAGAAGACAGCCAATCTACGTAACAACTTGTCTCATGCTTGGCACTGCTACTCATCATATGCCATGTTGTTACCACCCAAGATTCCGCAGAATCAGGTGATGAGGCCGGAAAACCGACAGATGAAATTCGCTCATCCTGTAAGAGTTCTACACCCGTTTGCAACCATGAAGCAGGAGGCACACAGTCACCATCTAAAAAGGCAATATACTCAGATGAAGCATACTTCGAACCAAAATTCCTGACTGAACTAATAGTACCGCCTTCCTTTTCCAACAGGGTAACCCCTGGAAAACCAGCTACTATATTCATGGTGGTATCTGTGGAGCCATTATCAACCACAACGATCTCAAAGGATGGATAATCTTGGAATTGTACGGCCTCAAGACAGGAAGTTATATACTTTGATTCATTCTTTGCAGGAATAACAACTAAAATGTCATTTCGAAGGCTACTAGACATAGTTAAAGTGACCACTGGATTATGAATTTAATTCAGAAACAAAATATCGTAATTTGCCCGATTTTTCTCTTTTGATACTCTTCACTGATATTAATGTTATAGAAATAGTAGAACATATCCTCTGGGCCAGATCTTCACGGCATTTAGTTAAAATATTATCGTCACACTCATCTGTCAAAACAACCTTTATTTCTAAATCTAGATTATTCCTTTGTACGGCTTTAAACATTTTAATATATTTTTTATACCCATTAAAAGTATATGCCAATACAGCATCATACACCTTTTTACCTTCAGGAGTTATTATATAGTCATCAATACGCCCCTCTTTAATTTCAATCACCGGCCACTTCAGTCCGCAACTACATTGAGCGCTTTTTATGATCCCAAGGTCACCAATTTGATAGCGAATAAACGGGAACGACTTGGCATTTAACTCCGTAACAACTATTTCACCAAGTTCATCAACAACTGAGCTACCATCATTGATAACCTCTACAATCAGGTTTGGTGACATTACATGCATTTTCCCATGTGGACACTCAAACCCGATAACTCCGACCTCTGAACAACCGTATTCTTGCACAACCTTTGCCGAAAAGACCTCTTCAATCATCTTTTTCTGATTAGAAATCAACTTTTCTCCAGTTACCACTACCACTTTAATATTAAGATGCTTACAAGACAACCCCCTATCCCGGCAAAAATGAGCAAATTCATTTATCAGGGAAGGATATCCGTACAAATATCCAGGATGAAATTTACACATTTTCAGATAATACTTGTTAAACATTTTATTTGTGAGCTCAAAAGCAGAGAGTCTTATCCTGTTCATCAAAAAATCTTTGAGCACTGCTTCTCTTTTCTTTTTAGGATCAAAAGGCATGCCCCAAAAACGTGACTGCCTTTCCCCTGCTGCAATACCGTGCCATGCGTAGGCGTTGTACATCACAGCATCCATATAAGCTAGGGCAAACCTGTCACGATAGAATTTGAACGGCTGTCCTGTTGAACCGCTAGTTCCCCGTGACGAGATACAAAATATTTGTTTATTCCTGAAATTTTCTATATTGTCAATAATGTATTTTTTATCAACAATTGGGAATATAGCTAAATCATCCAAAGATCGAATAGGAACGTCATTTTCTTCAGATCCTACAATATTAGCAAGGTAAGGAACATTCTCCTTCTCATTTATTAATTTTTGTATTTTTTGCAGTTGAAAACACCTTAGTTCTTCTTCTGATAAGCACTCAGCCTGACGGACTTCTCCCATATATTTCATAACATTTTCACCTCGTAACAGCCTGACCGGGGCAAAAAAAAGCCATTTTGATAGAAAATTATTCATTACCAAAAACCAGAAAATCTAAAATTTCTAAGGAGGATTTACCTCATCACCATCTGCCTAATTTTTGCAGAGATAAACTGTAATTCTGCATGATCAACAACAAAAACATCACGTAGTGAATGTTTTGTAATGCGCATGAAAAAGCATAAAGAAATCGTAGCCATTAAAATATAAGAAAATGAAGTAGCTATTGCTGCACCTATACCACCGTATTGGGGAATCAACAAAATATTTGCACCGATATTCACCACCAATGCCACTACCGATGCAATAGTCCCATAGCCGGGAAATCCCCTAGCTGCCAAGTCAATAATCAACAACTTAAATAACGGAAAAAGACATATCCCAGGTAACAACCAGAGAAACGGCCCAAAAGAGGGCAGATATTCAGCCCCATACAGAAGACGAATAAATGGCCGCCCAAACGCAATCCCGCCCACAGCCAATACAGCGATAAAAATCAGCGACCAGCGGCAGGTACGCAGTGTGATCATCGAACGATCATCCGCATCAGATTGGGCAACGACACTGAAAAGAGGGGCCACTACAGAATTGGGCACCAGCCACATCAACTCTGCCATACCTACCGCAAGTGAATAATAGCCCACTTCAATTGAATCTTTCGTTAAATATTGCAACAAAAAAATATCAAGCCTGTAATTAAGAAAATTGATAATCAAAAGCGCATGGGCCTTAATGCCGTAGGAAAATATTGCCTGGGTAAAGTCAAAATCCCAGCAAGAAGCAGGGATGAGGTCTTTCCTTAATACCCATGCGAGCACCCCAATCTGGGCGAGACAGGCAACCCAGAGAGCAATAACAACACCTTGAAGTCCACGTTGCCAAACAAGCACTAGTAGTACTACTAACATAAAATTGGTCATGGTACTTACAGTACTTGCTATGTTCATGGAATAAATCCTGCCATGACCAACCACTATACGTACTAGATAATTCGAATAAACATGAGGGATTGCCAGCGCAACCGAAAAGAACACTAAGTTAAAGGGGATCCTCTCCCACATTGAGGAGTGAAATGGCCATGATAAATAAAAGCAAACATTAACCATGAACCCCAAAAACAGGGCGCAAAGTAATGCGAAAGTCATAATCTGGCGAGATGGATATTTCTTTTTTGCGATAAAGAAGGAAAATGACGAGCCAAGTCCCATACTAGCAACCATAAAGAGAAGCTGAGTGGCATTGTTGAGAAGAGCTGCCTGCCCTTTTATTTCAGGACCGAGTACCCGTGCGACAATCACCCCTGTGCTCATGCTGACCATCATGACGAGAATTTGCGTAACAGAAGTCACCGCACTCTGCTTAAGGAAACTCATCTCTCTCCTTCAAGCTTTATCACTCGTGCTGGTACCCCTACAGCTAGACAACCATCAGGAACATCTTGAAGCACCACAGCATTTGCGCCAACTTCAGATGCCTTACCTATGACTATAGCTCCCAACACTTTTGCACCACTATAAACAATTCCCCCGTCCAATATTTGTGGATACTTACCTTTTCCTGAAGAGTGGTCTATCCTGGCCGACCCTAGAGTGACACCATTATATAAGGTAACTTGTTTACCAATTTTTGTACCCTCGCCAACAACAATATTTTGCGTATGAGCAAGAAACAATCCAGCCTCAACAGTTGCCTCAAGATGACATTCAAACCCGGTTAAAACCTCATTCACCCTTTTCACTATGGGCGCCAAACGCCAGATCATCTTTTTAGACCATAAGTATTGGGTTATTCGAAACAGTACAACAGCAAGCACACGCGACTCTCTAAAACATAATTTCAAAGCTTTCCATACCGTCATTTCTGAAGAGATGCGGTAAGTATCAGTCAAAAAACATTCTGAGAACGATCGACATATCATAACAATACAAGATCTCACAAAAACGTATGCAATTGTTTAACTTCTCCGCCTGGCGGCACATATCGTACCTCACAACGAAGCCAGCAGTTGGTCCGCTCGTACACTTTCCAACGGATCCTACCTATCAGCTCCATCACCTGGGCCGATGTTGCCCTGCCTGTATTGACAATAAAGTTTGCGTGATGCCTCGATACCTCCGCATCACCTACAGCAGCTCCCTTAAAATTACAATCTTCAATTATTTTTCCCGGCGGACCGAACGAATCGTACATTGCAGGATCACTGACGAATACTGAGCCACAATTGGGTAATTTCCGAGGGAATTTCTCACTTCTACTTCTCAAGATGGCAAGCATTTCCTGTCTAATTAACCCAGAATCTCCGGGCTGACATTCGATATCTGCCCCTAGGATGATAAAATCGGTTTGTTGAAAAACAGATTTCCGGTAAGTAAAATGACACTCTTGTTTAGAGAATTCCTGTTGCCTCCCCCTTCTATCAATAACACGAACTTTCTGCACACACTCACTTATGCTTTTGCGCTGGCTGCCGCCGTTCATGAACAACAGGCCACCAAAGGTTCCGGGGATTCCTATGATATGCTCCAGACCTGTTAAACCGGCCTTTCCGGCAGCCCGGGCCAAACACGGAACCCAAACACCGGCACCTACACGAATGCGATTATCGTCAATTTCAATATGCGAAAGGCCGACATCAATTTTTATGACAATTCCACGTACCCCCTCATCATCAAACAACAGATTGGATCCGCCACCGATAATGACTACTGGCAGGGCATACTCCCTAGCCATTTGCAGAGTATCACTGAGCCCTTGAGGTTGGGCAGGCAAGACAAAAATATCGGCAGGCCCACCAATTTTCCAAGTGCTGTGCGTTGAGAGCAACTCCTCGGTCAGAACTGTGCCAACCGATTTCTCTTTGAGCTGACGGGTGATGTGGGCAAGGTTAGGCATTATTGGGGTAATTAGTATTGAGTTCAATCAACAGTCTACAACATCCTCTTCTCCAACTTCCTCAATTTCCGCACCAAGAGAACGAAGCATCTTTGATAAATTTACATACCCGCGGCCAATCTGATAGATATTACTGATGGTTGTGGTTCCTTCCGCTGCAAGCCCGGCTAGTACCATAGCAGCACCACCTCGCAGGTCTGTGGCCTGTACATCACCCCCCTGTAGAGGTTTTCCTCCTCTGATAACTGCGCAGTTGCCGTAGGCATCAATATCCATTCCAAACTTTTTCAGCTCCTCAACATACTGAAAGCGATCGGTAAATCGCATGTCAGTCACAGTGCTTTCTCCAGGAATAATTGAGGCAAGCACGCTGTACAATGGTTGCATATCCGAGTTAATCCCTGGATATGGGGTGGTAAAAATATCAATGGGTTGCAGAGGATGGGGGGCAGAAACATAGACGGAATTCCCCCATTCGAAAATTTCCACACCAGCGTCCCGAAGAACCCTGAAATCTGTGGGCGCATATTTCAAACTCGCATTTTCAATCTTAATTTCTCCACCTGTTATGGCCGCAGCAATAATATAGGTAACTAACTCGTCCGGGCCATTCATAATGGTGTAATCAGTGCCATGCAGCGGTGACTTGCTCCCCCTTACCTTGACGACCCGGTTTCTAATTTCCAGGTCTGCCCCCATGGATTTCAAAAAATCACCAAAATCCATATTTTCCGGTCTGGTGTTGGCATTTTTCAATACGGTTTCCCCGTCTGCTGCCAGCGCCCCGAGAATTATGTTCTGGGTACCGGAAGTGGTGGGCAGGTAAAAATTAATTTCATTGCCTTTAAGCTCTGTGCTAGTAGCCTCAATAGTCTCAGCAAACTCAAAATGTCCGCCGAGCCGTTCAAGCCCTTCGATATGGAGATCAAATTTTCGCTCACCTATATTACAACCGCCTGGATTAGGAACACTACTTTTCCCCAGTCTGTTTAACAGGCCACCAAGAAACAAAAGGGAATAGCGAATACGGTTGCCAAGTTCCGGTGGAACAATATGGGTTTGCAGGGAACCGGAAATAACAAGCTGCTCGTCAGTAACATCAATTTTCTTGCCTAGCGCTTGCAGAATTTCCATCATTACCTGGACATCATTGAGCCATACCGGAACGTTACGTAAAACCACCTCTTCATCGGTCAATATAGTGGCCGCCAAAATTGGCATTGCGGCATTTTTTGCTCCATGTAGTCTAATCTTACCCTGCAATGTCCTGCCACCAATTATTTTATACTTTCCCATCCCCTCTCCCTGTCAACCAATTTTGGTTTGTTTCACCATTCCAAGTATTTTTTTGAGTGGAATTCCAATGGTATGCCACCAGTTGTCACGCCAGATTGGTACCATAATCTTAACAATTGATCCCATTTTAACTAATCTGAGCCAAAGGGTATTCCCATCTATATTCTCCTTGTACACCTGCTCAATTTTGGGAATACCTTTTCGCACATCAATTTCATTTAAGACAAAATCATGGCCAAATTTTCCGATAATGTTACTGTATTCTTCATTTTCTATCAATCGCTTAATGGCTTGTACCAGCTTCTCTAGTGAAACATTCTGTTTCTCATTTCTACCTGAAAAATTATAATAGGCAATATCATTAACTGTTTCTTTCGAGACAATCCCTGCAAAACCATTTTCTCCAACAATAATAGTTGGTTTATTAAAAATCATCCCTTCAAAAGCACTCCGACCTACACCGATGACCAGTGAAGCATTTTTCAACAGTTTATATGCATTGACCACCGGACCTGTAAGGGATATAATTTTTTTTGAAAATTTAATGTTTATAAGAGCTGCTCGTTCCTGCACCTCTTCAAAAAAAGAACCTTTCCCGCCAATAAAAACCATTTGAACATTCTCACCATTCTCAATGAGTTGTTGAACTGCATCAATAACATTCAAAATAGAATTCTGTTTTGTTGAATCAAAGGAGCTGATCATCATAATTGTAGTACTATTATTATCTAACTGCATCTTATCGAAAAAATCAGCATACTCATGATGGTCGGCTGCATGAATATCTATTTCCACGCGAGTTCTAATTACATCGACCCGTTCAGGATTCCAGTTAAATTTTTGTACCATTTTAGCCTGTTGCTCTTCACTAAAAACCATCATTTTATTAGTTACCGGCAGGTTATAAGCTGGGTCAGTACCACCACAGAGGGTACAGGTAACAGGTTTTTTCTCTATGATACTTGCTATACAGGCTGTAATATATACCCTCGCATCAAAGGCATGAATAATATCAATTTTATGCTCTTTAATTATGCGGCAGATTGCGCCAACTGACCGTAAAGATTTCCACGTGAAATAGGTAGGTCTGGTTCCATGGAACATTGGAATATCGACATCAATAAAGGAAATTTCTTTTTCAATTATCTCTGCAATTTTTCCCTTGCCACCAGCAAAAACAACCGTATGACCAGCATCTTTCATATACCTGGCAATAGTAAAAGCGGAGAGGACATGGCCGCCAAGTACGGTAGAGGAAACAAGTATAAGTATTTTCATGAAATTTTTTCGAACAAAAAATCTTCCAAAGTTGGTTGAGAGGTGTCTACTGTTCTATTCACCAAAAGAGTCTTTACCAAAATATTTAATTAGTAATGTATCAACAGTGTTTATTTTTACGAGATGTATAAAATGGAACAAACGGTTATGCATCATCCAGAATATTCTTCGTATTTTTCTATCTACTTCAGGAAACGATGTCTCGTATCCCAAACGCTCAAGAGTATTTGCTGCAACTTCTTCAAACACTTTAATGTTGGTATTAGTCATAGAATTTTTCCATTTATTATAATTTGAGCCATGGATTGGAAAAATTATTTTTTGCTTATCTTCGAGTGAAATTTCAGCTTTTATAAATCCAAACATTTGATTTATTACTAGTTCTGGATTTTTCAACAAAATTTCATAGTTTACCTGAAGCAATTTATTCTCTTTTCTAATTTTATCTAAAGTTGGAGTATTTTTGTTATATTTTTTCCAACATTCGGCGCAGGCGTATAAGTTGTTTGGCTCCCAGGGCACATTAAGCAATGACATTGCAACGTCTCGCCCATCCCTGACAATATAAATAAATTTTGATGTAGGAAAAAGTTTATAAATAATGTCTAAATCCAATATATAAAGTGGCGTCTTATCCCCCCAAGACGTTGCTCCTATCCTGGAAAAACGCAACATACATAACTTATTCACTATTTCTGCATAATTAAACGAAGTTAAATTTTTCCAAAAATCATCAAAATCAAAATTTAATTCCCATTGCATTATTGCTCGTTCAGTCAAAATATCATTAATCAATTTTTCACAATTCTCCCTCTCCCGTAAATTTCCGTATTTATCTAGAAGTTTATAATATTTTGCAATAAAATGTGTTTCAACAGGTGCCCTGAATGGGGTTCTCTGTAATAATTGAGAAACAAGGGTTGTACCGGAACGTGGACATCCAATAACGAATATAGGGGGATTTTCCATCTAAATATGTATCTCTCAGGGTTCTCATTTAAGAGAAATTTAGTAATAGTGAATCGACAAAGGCAAACGTAACCCCAGAGATGTGTTGCATAGTCACCTCAGAATTCTATTTTCTTTTAACGACCCCTTTGTTCTCTTTTTGATTAGATTACCATCAATTACTAATAATAGTTTTTTTCTCTTTTAAATTCATAATTCTTATTATTTGGCCACCAAAAACTATCTGGATAACCAAAAAAGGCATCATCAAAGCATCGATAAACAATATGGACAAACAGTGACCAAATATTCCAGCCTTCAGCCCTGTCAATAGATCAAAGAGGGATTTGTTTCCTTCGCAAGCAGCGACACCTTTCTTTGCCAGAAATGCCTTGAAAAATAATGCTAGAATCAGCCAGAAATAGGGGATCGTCAAAAACAATCCCCCTTCAGCCAAAAGTTGACAAAAATAGGTACTATGACCAACTTTATACTCCCGAAAGGTAAAATCTAATAAATCTGGATCAACTGTTCCTGCCAGAGAATTTCTATAAGGATCTTTAGCCCTTGCAAAATTCAATAAGCCTACTCCAAAAAATGGATTATCCTTGAAAACTAATATACCTACCTGCCACATTACTAACCGAGAGCCTGACGAATAATCTCTTTGTTCACCTGTACCTATGGCTATGGTACTCATACGGTCTTTATATTCTCCAGTAAGAAATGGTATGCCAACCAAGACAGCCATAGTGACCAGTACCGCCATATTTTTTTTCTTTCGCGTTGTTAAAAATAAGTAAAGACTTCCGCCAACTAAACCGACAAGACCACCACGCGAACTGGTGAAAATTATCATCAATAATATCAAGCAAGTTGCCACTGCTCCAAATGCCTGTTGTTTTCGATTTTCCCCTGTTAACAATTTGTTGAGTGCAATTGGAAAAAATAATACCCCAAATGCCGCAACACCATTTGAATCGCCAAATGCAGTCCCTCCCAGACCCTCAAGTCTTTCATTCCCCCGAAAATATTGGTCAACACCCCATAAGGAAAGTAGAGACACAACACCAAGTATTAAATCCTGCATTCTAATAAGTAGCATCCGGTTGGTTACAATTCCTAAAATCAACCATACCAACACCCATAATTTAAGAAATTCTGTCGCAAAATACCAAGCCCTTGTGTGTAGAGAAATTTCAGCAAACACTAATGATGCACAGATTGCCAGGTAAACCCAGAGAGCCAGCCAGAATTCCCGACAACCAGTAATTTTTATTGTTGTTTCTTTTTTCTGTAGGAGATAGCCAATTATTGTACATCCAATAGAAAGTTTAAATATTATATCTCCTTGCTGTCCACCCCAAAAAAGCATTTCAGGTCTGATTATATTTGCTGCAATGTAAATCAACAACCCGTAAAATGGTTTTTTTATTGACAGAATCGCAATAAACGGCAGGAGTAATTGGAACAATAAAGTGCGCACTATTTACCTCGGCAAGTCTATTTCTCAGACCTTTAAAGAAGGAAGAACAAGGGTATTTTAGTTCTATTTTTTATCTTTAAGTATTGGTAATATCCGTTGTTTAATAAAAGGCCGCAGTTTGAAGACAACTACTGAATACAACCAATTGACCGGTTGATTTCTTAGACAATAAACGTTTTGTTGCTCGCTGCATCCATTAGCCCAACGACTTTTCAAATGAGTCGCACCTCTCAAAAGATCAAATATTTGGATGTTATTTTCCTTGCAATAGCGTAACGCCTCATTCATTATTAACTTTCCCGGATAATACTTGATTGCCTCTCCTGAATAGGCCGTATTGTATGCATAATATCGTTTTTTATATATAAACCCATAGAGATAAGCAATAAGCTTCTCTTCTCGTACCAACCAGGAAAGGAGCACTTGATACTTACCGCAATTATTCAAAATCATCTGTTGAAACCCCCAGTGCTTCTCACCTACCAGCGCCAGATTTTCTGTTACAATATGCTGTGCTTTCGCGCTTTTTCGCTCCAACTCCCGAGCCATTGCAAGAACGGAGTTATCCGGGCCTGGATTAAATAGATGGTGATACTGGCTTTTTCCCTCTTTTTTTAGAGTGTTATTCTTCCTGTTTAGTTCAAGTCTGGTTTTTTTTGAAAGAGATTTATAATACTCATCCCAACTCTCCCAGTCAGCCCAAGAGACATATGGACATTCTGAGCCTTCTTCAATAAAAACTCTTGGGTAATTTTCCTGCAACCACTTCACAAAAAGACTTTCTACAGGTATTTCATTCAAATGTAACTGGCTCCACCCTTCCACCTTGGTGAAGATAAAATTTATTAACTCCGGCAGTACATTTTCCTCGTCCTTGTGGATAATAATATCACAACGGTCGGCATTAGGAACGCCAATAAATCTCAACACGTTCAGATTAAATCCATATTCTTTAATCCGCCGTATCATCAAAGGGGCAATGGCAACAAGTTCACCATTTTTTTCTGCCACAATAATTGCCAGTTTATCATCAGATAAAGCAAAACTTTGCCACCAACAGTTGCACCATTCATAGCTACTAAAAAAAGAATCAAAGATTGCGTTATCAAGCAATTTAATCCATTGCTCTTTTAGATTTTCAAAATCACTGAATTTTGTGATTATCTGTATATTGTACATTAGGATCCTAACCTGGATAAACTGAAAGAGAAATTAAGGGTTTTACAAAGCATATATTTGTTCATATTCTTCCACCATTGAGTGGATACTAAAAGAAGACTCTATTCTGTCCCTGGCATTTTGGCTGAGAGTGGTAGCAAGAGCTTGATCTTCTAATATTTTCCCGATGCAGGCGGCCATCATTGAATGGTCATTAACTGGGCATAAAAAACCATTGACTCCGTCAGGAACAACAAACCCATTCCCCCCTACGTCTGTTACTACAGCAGGCACGCCACATGATTGCGCCTCAAGTAGTGAAATGGAAGTACCCTCTGTCAGTGAAGAAAGAACAAAGACATCCAGAAGTGGTAATATTTCATGGACGTTATATTGCATGCCAAGAAAATGAACATATTCCTTGATCTTCAGTTGCTCGGCAAGCTTCAACAGATCATTTTTCTGTGCCCCCTCACCAACCAGCACCAGGTGTACTTCTCTTTTTAAGCCAGGTTGAAGTTCTGCAAAGGCTCGCACAAGCATGGAATAATTTTTTACTGACTCTAAACGACCAACACTTCCCACCAAATGACAGTCTGTTGGTAACTGGTATTTAGTTAACAGCTCATTTTGTTTTTGCAAATTTAAAACCGGCCTATACTTGTCTGTATTTATCCCATTAATAATGGTGTGAAAACAACAACAGTTAAAAAACAACCTTTTTTTCATAAATCCCTCAATCTCATGGGACACAGAAACAAAGTGATCGGTCAGCAAACCGGCAACGATATCCTCGCAACGAGCCTTAAAGCCAAGCTCAACGGGCATTCCATGGGCCGTAAAAATATATTTATTCACTCCAGCTAATTTTCGGAAAAGGGCAGCATTAAAAAAACATCCACTATGAGAATGAATTATATCAAAATTACGTTCTTTGATAAAGTTTGCAACACGCTGAAAATATCCTAAGTCTCCTCGAGTTTTTTTTCTCATAAGGTGGATGGGAATATTGGCTTCCTTTAAACCTGCAACATAACCTGGGTCTATACGGCTTAAACAAAGGATTTCAACCTCAATCCCATTAATTGCAAGCTGTTTACTCAGTTCAACAGTAAAAGTTTCCAATCCCCCTATTTCAATAGCCAGTACTACCTGGAGCACCCGAAAAGGTTTTTTTTTCATTATATTTTTTCCAGTATTCCTTGCCTATAAAAGCTCTGTATTACTCACTAAACCGTGCAATAGCCTTGTTTATTTGCCTGACTATCAGTACCATATCATCACTATCCAATTGCTGATGAACCGGTAACCCCAGTATCCCTTGATTGAGTGTCTCAACATTATGAAAAAGTCCTTGATCCATAACAGGATGAGAAAAACGCCCGAAAATAAACACATATACCCCATATCTCTGTAAATTCCGGCTCCATTTATCATTGCCATCTACTTTTACCGGAAGACAGAGGGGACAAACACCTTCGGGCAATATTTCATGGACCTTGGAAAAGGTATCATTAAAAGCCAAATTCTCTTGCAAATATTGATAATTATTCCGCCGAAGCCTGATTATTTCCAAAAACGACCTGGGCCTTAAAAATGGTTTTGAAAAAATAAAAATATCATTGCGATAATCATAACAAGGAACATCATAATATTCCGGTTCCATCGATATCTCTTTTGAAATTTCCTCCTCGGCTTCTTGCCGATCCCTGAATCGATCCAGAATAATCTTAGAAATTTTCGCAGCTTTACTTTTATGAAAAACTTCATATTCCAGAACAGAGCGTATCAATCCTTTGACCAGTACGGAATCTATGAAGGATCTCCCCTTGCCGGGCTTTGGGAGATTTGCATTAACAAGCAAGCCTCCACCATTAGGAAGGCAAACTGTTTTCTGGATGCTGTATATGGCAATATCACCAAATTGCCCAAGCCACTTATTGCGGTCTTTCGAATAAAGTCCATGGGCACAGTCCTCAATCAAATACAGCTTTTTTTCTGTGCATATTTTTTTTATCTGGTCAACTGGCTGTGGAAAACCATAAAAATGGATAACAACAATTGCAGCACAATCGTTGTCAATATATTCTTCCAACCAATGGATATCAGCTTCCAGCTTATCAGTGACCGGATAAAAGTCTACTGTAAAACCGGCCCGAATTATTGCCTCGACCTCAACTCCGCAATGATATGATGGGAACAATACCTTTTGCCCCTTCTCAAGAGGTAAACAAGAAATTCCATAAAATAATGCGGCCCGTCCAGAAGCGTAAAGAAAAAAATTCTCCTCATCAAGAATCGAATTTTTTTCTTTACACCTTTTCCAGAGAGTACGAATATTCAAGGAAGGAAATGTATAATACTTTTGCATTAAGCAGCACCAAACTAATTATTGACCAAACGCCTCAGCTTATCATGTTGCCATTCAGCACGCCCTGAAACATTTATCTTAAAATACGCCTCTTCTGAGGAAATATCATGCCCTGCCGCTACCCGAGGGATTGAAAATGGATGATCAATGCCATTAATAAACAAGCCACGATTTGTTGAAAACGCGCAATCGTAGCCGGCTGCTTGCAGCATTTCTCGGTGCTTAGGCAAATAATCTTTACCAAATCCGCCGTTTGGATAGCAGAATGAGGTTACCTTATGGCTCAGATGTTCTTCCAGACGCTCTTTGGCCCCAAACAACTCGTCTGTAAGTTCTTCATCAGGAATGCTGGTTAAAATTCGATGATTAGCCGTATGAGCTCCGAACTCAATTAAATTACTTTTTTCCATTTCAATCACATTTTTCCAGGAAAGCAAACCAAAATCATTCTGATATCTTTCTCTTTCAATCGACACTTGATCTAAAATCGCTTTCATGCGCAGTATCCGATCTTTTTCAGGAATTCTCTTAAGAAATTCTACCATAGTCAAATATGCTTCCCAAAGATGACCAGCTTTGACTTTAGACTTTGCTTCACGATGTGACAGAACAATAGTCTTTCCTTGCTCATGAGCTGATACCAATGCAAGATAAAGTTCATCTACCCAAAAAAAACGCTCGCTATCTATAAAATCTACAGTAAGAAATATTGCTGCCGGTACTTCAAATTGTTTCAGTATCGGAAATGCTACTGTGTAATTATTCTTCAGCCCATCATCAAAAGTTAGCAAAACTGATTTAGGAGGTAGATTATCCCCCCCCTTAATTGCAGCAACAACCTGGCTTAAAGTAACAGGATTATAGTTTTGAGCCAACCATTCGACTTGTTTTTTAAAAATAGTTATCGGCAGCTGGGTCCAGACAGGAGGCTGATAATCGCTCTGGGTAACCCCGTGATACATAACAATTAACAAACGATTCCGAAAGTAATACCTCATCAACCTATCGACACCAATAGATCGAAGAACCTTGCAACCAGTAACTTTTAATAAGCCTCTAATTCCCATGTTGTTTTTTCTACTTTAAACGGGCTTTCAACCAGGCTAATTCTCTGCCTAAACTAGTATTTGGCAAAACCCCTTTAAAATCCACTATGATCCGCCGGACAACTTCAGAGGATTTAAAATCAAACTTCGATTTCCCCCACTCTATTGATTGTTCAGGTTGATCATTATAATGTGGAATATCGCTACCAATTGTATCTGCAACCCAACCGTTTTGAAAAACTAGAGCCAACGGCCTAGAAAGGAATCGTGTATCCCACAAACCGAGCTCTGCAAAACTGGCCTGTAGAAAAAACCGACACCGCTCAAGTAAAATTTTTCTTAATTCCAGGTTTGCATACTTTGAAGCCTGATAGAAAACAACACTTTTTCTAAAATCCTGAGCAGCCCACGTCTCATTTGGATACTCCAGAATTTCTTTGTTATCCAGAAAAGGATATTCATGTTCTGCCATCCAGACCGCATATTTCAACAAGCTATCACGGGCATAAAAATAACTATTATCGATCTCATTAAGTTCTCGTTTTTTCGCAAGAAACTTTGTTACAGCAACAACAAAAACCGAATACGACCAACAGTCTTCTGCATTAAGAAGATCCCTTCCCTCTACATTGTCATTTGGATGCACAGTCCCCCTGATTAGTTCAAAGGAAGTCTTTAGATAATGTGGCTTCCGGGTAAGTTCATAAGCGTCCAGGCAGGTATTAATGCAATTCCCTGTACCTCGGGACAGAGGAAATAGGGACCAAATATTGTCGGTTGTTCTATTGTCTTTCCAGGCTGTGATTCTTTTTTTACAGCGTAATAGAGCAGCCAAAAGAGTTTGGGGACCTTTTAGGCACAGAATGCACCAATCGGCTAATTCAATCACTGTTTTTCGACAACGTGAATCACCTGTAAGCAGGTAATGCATCATTAAACCGGTTGAATAGCAATGTTCTGCTCCGGGACCACCTCCACAAAATGCCGGATTCTTTTGGGTAAGATGCTCACGCGAGACACTGCGATGCGTAGCAGTACCGACATCCAGATAATGATCTGTGTGCCAGAACAGGCCATGACAGTATTCCTCACGATCTTCATCTGTATGGTTAATGTCTATGTCGACAATATGATCCGCCAGTGCGGCGGCAAGCTGCTGCCAATCATTCTTACCGGTTCGCAGGTACTCACGATAAAAACTCCCTAACGAGTCGTATTGGTTGTTATAGTGAGAGACAAACGGTTTATCTCCTTCATGAAACACCCCTTCATGATCGGCATAGATTTCTCCGAAATTTCGCCACCCATATTCATCAACGACTTCTCGCTTGGCTGCGAAACTCTCCTTGCCCTCAAGGGCTGCATCCATAAATTCTTTGTATTGTTTAGATGTAGGTTTACCGCAGGTAATATCTTTAAAGACACCGGACTCATTTATTGTTTGAGGGTTAATAGTTATTTGCACAGGCAATAAGCCCCAGCCATCTTGATCACAATCGGCCGCAAAATCAAAATAAACAGTATGGGTCTTCTGCTCACCACCCTGCAATTCGTGAAGATCAGGAAAACAACTAGGATAAAGTGAAATGTCTATTGTTTGCTGATTGATTTCCAGTGCTTTGGGAAATTCCTGCCAAAATCCAGGGACAACCACAGAACTCCCTGTTGTGCCGGATCCAGCCCAGATAACAGGCTGACATCTGTTACCCTGGTCAATAATTTCGTTGTCACGCAGCACCTGATACCCACGTATGTTCATGGGGACATGGGCATCTCGATTTCGATGATTAGGGCTGTCCCAGTTCTTACCGCCACTTGATTCCTGATATATTTTCATCCCTGAATTTTCATCATAGTTTTGCCACGGTTCATCCGGGGCCAGCTTAAACAATTTTTCAGTTCTGTTAGTTTCACTTAATTGCAAGGATATGACCAGTTCCCTGAATAGAAAGGAAGAAGGATCTCCCAGATCCCAGATACCACCAGGATGTTTTGCGGCACGCGGATTGTGAATGGTTAACTCCAAAGAAGTTTTTGCTGATCCTGCATAAAAAGATACTCTTGCCTGAAACAACAGCGCACTGCTGAAACACCCGGAGACACGCATGGTGAACCGAAGCGGGCCTGTAGACTCAACACTGATTTCATCAATTACTGCGGGTAATTTCCGGCCGTTCTTATCCTTCGTAAGCCAAATTTCTGCACCTTGTGCAGCTATAACATCCTGTCCATTGACCTGCACCTTTTGAAAAGGGAGCAAGGAGGACGCATTGAGTTCAAATCGAGCTGCACCAGTATCAATTTCAATTGTATTTCCTTGATGCTTATAATTAATCTCCTGGGAAGTTTCTATTACATCAACAGATTCAATGACAAGAGCACTTTCTTCATTCGGCTCTAAATCAACGAGAAAATCACAAAGCAACCATTTTACTGATTTATCAGGCCAAGCTGTCAAGGGAGTAGTCTGCACAGGAAGAATTTTCCCATGGGAGTTAATAACAAAAACACTATCCGGCGACACGCTTCCTCTGGGACAAGGAACACCAATAGTTATGGGCTCCCTTGTCCGTTTAACAGGTGAAGGGTTGACAAGTTTTATTTTCATATTTTCCATTGTCTTCTATGTAAAGGCTCTCAGGAATTCAGGCAGCATTCATTGGTGCGAATGGTACACCCTGCGGGTACAGAAAACCATAATCGCGTAAATACTCCTGAAAAACGGGGACCGGGCAATGTCGAGCATGACCAGATAATGACATATAAAAATCCAGAGCATAGCCCCTATTCTAGCCAAACTTGGCCAACGTTGAATCTTACTGGAATTCTATTTGCAACAGATGATTATTTGACATGATACGCTGGTATTCTCGGGCGCATAGCGGGATTACAGTATCACCGTGACCAAGCTTATTATTTTGTAATTGTATCATGATTTTTTTTCACCACAGAGGGCACAGAGTTTTTTTGTTTAATACTGGATGATACTGTTTTTACTATGTATGTCATTCCTACTACAGACTTCGCAAAAAACGAATAAAGTTACACATGTAACTGCTTGATTTAACAGCACATAGTTCCATAACTGGACAGCTAAAACCTCAAAATTTAGCGTTTTTGCAGATTATAGCTGAAGCTCAATATCGTTTTACTTAATTGAGAGCGTAAAATGTGTCCAAAAAAGTGACCCGTTTTGAGTCTACGTTTACGAGGTCTGTACTAAACCTTATCACAATAAATTGTCGACAAACAAGAAAATATTTACAATTCAGGCCAGTCACCGTCCCCGGAATAATAGCAATACATATCTTCAAGCAGACAGACTCTTTTTGAGAAATCAAACTTATTTTCAATACGTTTTCTAGATTTCCGAGCCATTTCCTGACGGATCTGCGGCTGCTGCAACAAACTGCTCACGGAATCAGCCAATGCGCCTACATCACCGACTGAGCAAAGGAACCCATTTTCATGCGCCACAACAAGTTCCGGCACTCCACCCACTGCCGTGGACACCACCGGAACTTCCATAGCCATGGCTTCCAGAGCGGTATTAGGCAACCCTTCTGTAAGTGATGTCATCAAAAAAAGATCAAAAGAGGCGTAAATATCCGTCAAATCCGTCCGGTGTCCGGTAAAACAAACAATTTGCTCCAGTCCTCGGGCAGCAACATCCTTTTTCGCCTGCTCAAGTTCATCGCCATTGCCATCTCCAACAATGACAAACTTGACATTGGGTAAACGAGATGAAACACAACGTGCCACTTCAAAAAAGGTGGGGAAGTCCTTATCATAAGTAATTCTCGCCACTGTGCCTACCAGCAAATCGCCATCGCCCAAGCCGAGTTCTTTTCTCAATACTGGTCGGGCCTGAGAACGGCTCCATCGCTCTATGTCAACACCATTATACAATACAGCAACATTGCCCTGCTTTAGTCGCCCACGTATAAGGCGTTGCCTTGTATTTTCTGATATCGTTAAGACCGGTGTCAAATGTCGACGCATCAACCATAACTGCATCTTTTTTCGTAACAAAAATTTTCCGTATTTAGCTAAATTTGCGAATGATTCTTTTGCATATTCAGAATGGGAATGACAAGTATGCATTATGCGTAGCCCAGGCACAATGTATTTCAAAATAACACTGTAAAGTAACGTTTTATCATCGTGACTATGCAAGAGCACTATTCGCTCCTTTCGAATAAGATGTTTCAACTGAATAACACACGACCAATCCAGCACTCTACGATCAATCAACTCCACATAATTAAGACCCAATTCTTTTGCTGCACCGGTAATCTGAAACTCCTCATCATCAGGCTGCCGAATATATACCACAAGTACAAACACCCTTTCTAAATCATGCTGTGCAGCAGAATTCAGGATTGTTTTATCGGGCCCGCCTCCCCCCTTATAGGTTCCGCGGAAATCCATTATGCGTATCGGTTGTTTCATCGAATGGTATGGCCATTGTGTTGTTGGGTTTTGATTCTGGCAGGATTACCAAAGGCAATACTGTTTGAAGGCAGATCTGTATTCACCACTGTATTTGCTCCAATCTTGCAGTTATCTCCAATTGTAATTTCACCAATAATTTTTGCACCTGCTCCTATCATGACATTGTTTCCAATCCTGGCTGCGTTACCTGTCCCCCCTATATCACCAATTGTGACCTGATGATACATTATGCAATTTTCACCTATAGTAACACTGGGGTGAAGGATGATTCCACCGAAATGATGTATTCTTAACCCCTTCGCTATTCTACATGCAGCAGGGATTGAAATACCTGTAGTCATTTCAATAACTCTCTCGCAACAAAACCGAAGAGGCTGGGCAGAAAGACCTTTTTTATTCAGCCAGCTGAAAAAACGATAAACTAAGATGGCCTGGAACCCCTGGGAGAGGAGCCCACGGATGAATCCCCTTATTGTTGTCTTGCCATTGTCAAGTTGAGCTATATCTGCTTTTATATTGGAAAACATTTTTTATGTTCTGCTGGAAAAATGGCGATCAACCCAAAGGGAAAATATAAATACCGACCAAAGTAAGGTACCATGATTCATCTTCGCTTGCTGATGCTGCTCCCATATTTCATGAAGCCCTGACATAGAAAAGAACATTTCCATCTGTTTAGTTTGAAAAATTGACGATTCTGCCATTTCTTGTAATTCATTTCTGAACCACGTATTCAACGGTACGGTAAAACCGTGTTTCTTTCGCGTAAGCACATCATCCCCAACCAAGTCTCGAAAAGCCTCTTTGAGAAGAAATTTCTTATTTCCTCTTCTAAATTTCAAAGTTGATGGAAGCCGAGCTGCAAATTCGATCACCTTATGGTCAAGGAGTGGGGAACGTATTTCAAGGGAGTTAGCCATGCTCATCCTATCAACTTTGACTAGAATATCACCTGGCAGGTACAGTTTCAAATCCGTATAAAGAATTTTAGACAGATGATCTTCTCCATTAGCTTTGTGATAATACCTCCGAGTATGATCGGCAGGGTCATACCCCTGAACTTCCCGGAGGAAATGATCTGAAAAAATCTGCTTTGCCTGCAAATCTGTTATAAATGAATTGGTTACATAAAATGCCTGTGCCGGATCAAGAAGAGCTGAGCTGCAAAGTGAATGCAACCTCTTTATGGTTTGCTGTTTGCGGAAACATCCTGCCACACCACTAAGACTCTTGAGTAACAGTGAAGGAACAATTTCCCGCACCCTGTTTTCATAGTTGTCGATGGTATATTTTTCATAGCCGGCAAAACTTTCGTCACCTCCATCTCCTGATAACGCTACCGTTACATGCTGCCGGGCCATCTTGGAGACATAATAGGTCGGCACCATTGACGAATCGGAAAATGGCTCATCAAAATGCCAGGCCAGTTTTTTTATTATTTGAGCAGGTTCGTCGTTGATATACTGTTCGTGGTGCTTGGCTTTCAACTTACGGGCAAACTCTTTTGCGTAAGTTGCCTCGTTATGTTTTTTATTATCAAAGCCAATGGTACAGGTGGTGATCGGTTCCTGATTAATCTGAGCCATTAATGCAACAATACCGGAAGAATCAATTCCGCCGCTAAGAAATGCTCCAAGCGGAACATCAGAGATAAGACGGCACTTAACCGCATCATGGATAGTTTCCAGAAGCTCTTCTCCCAGTTCCCTGGTTGGAGCATCAAATGACGAAGAGAAATCAATATCCCAATACTCTTTGATCTTTAGTTCACCATTTTTATAAAGGAGATAGTGGCCTGGTTCTAACTTGCAGATATTTTGATAGATGCTTTTGGGGTGGGGAATATAGAGGTATTTAAAGTAATCAAGTATCGCTGTGTAATCTACTTGAGTTGGGATTTCACCAAGTTCCAGGATGGATTTCAACTCTGAGGCAAAAGCAAGCTTCTTGCCCTGATGAAAATAGTAGAACGGTTTTTTGCCTATACGGTCCCGGGCAGCAAAAAGTTCTTTCTTTTTAGTATCCCAAATAGCATAAGCATACATACCGTGAATTTTCTGCAGGGATTTTGGCCCCTGATCGGCATACAGAGACAGGAGTACTTCTGTATCGGTGCGGGAATGAAATTCATAACCCTTAGAAACGAGATCTTTACGAAGTTCCTGAAAATTATATATTTCTCCATTAAATACTATCGTATAGCGTCCATCCGAGCTAACCATAGGTTGTCTGCCATCCTCTGACAGATCAATAATAGACAAACGCCGATGGCAAAGCCCCATCTCAGAGTCAAGTTTCACCTCTCCCATGTCCGGGCCTCGGTGAACCATAACCTCGTTCATCCGATGAAGGGATTTCTCAGGATGTTGTCCTAGTAAATTACGAGTTGCCCCGGCGATTCCACACATGGCTTGGTTATTAGGTTATTGGTTTATTGGGTTAAAAAATTGCGGATGCTCTGGCTGCAAAATAAAGATTATATAATAATAAAAGTTGGAAATATTTTTTAACACTGAATTCTTTTTTGATTTTCAGCCATGTCAAGCCCATTACTGGAAGCTCTGCCAGAGCAAGCAATACACCTGAGACAGTAAAAGCTAAGCCAAAGAGTAATGTTCCAATAGCAACTAAGAGTAGTCCTGAAAAATAGAGTGGCAGAAGAAGGCTCGGCAACTCACTTAACTTAATCCCATGCTGAAACAATCCTGAGTAATTACTTTTTCCCCTCCACTTTTCTTTGAGAAAAAAATCTTTCATCGTCTTGGGATCACGATGATGAATAGCGACAATACGACTATCTGAGATAATCTTCCCTAATTCCAGTAAGCGATACGAAAGATCTACATCTTCGCAGGTCATGAGATTTTCATTAAACCCACCAACTTTTTCAAAAACATCTTTCGGAATGAACATATTTGTTGATTCCTGCCACTGTCGTTCAAAGACTTGTTGCTCACTCTTTCTGACCAGAAACCACGTTTTTTCTACCCACGTTGCCTTTTCAGGAATAATTGGAGAAGAACCAAAACAAGATACATCTTCCCTTTCGAAATATGGTTCTGCACATAATAACCAATTTACTGAAACTGTACAATCAGCATCAAGAAATACCAGAATATCCCCGGAAGACTTGGCCACTCCACCATTTCTTACAGCGGATATTGTGCGTTTTTCAGGTAAGTTAACAATTTTAACACAATGCGCCTCAGCAATGACAACTGTATCGTCATCGGAACCATTATCGGCCACTATCACTTCATAGTGTTCCTTGGGGAAATTAAGCTCAGACAATGACTTCAGACATTGTCCTAAATATTCAGCTTCATTTTTTGCTGGTATAATTATAGAAACTTTTTTCATCATTTTAAGATATGTTACTTTCTGGAAAATTTTTTCCATGTCACCGGCTGTTTATTAAAACATCCTTTATACAGCCCATACAACGCTGCTCCATTAACCAAACAGAAATAAAATGGGATACCGATAACAGGAAATCGACTTTCACCACCGACCATTACGCCTAATAATGCACAAAAATAAAAAAAGCCCTGTGCTGCTAAGCATAGCTGGTAAAATGTTCCTCCACCATGTACGACAATAAAAATATTTGCATACAGTTGAGCAAAAAGAAATAATGGAACAAACCAACGCAGCATTTTATGGGACAGAAATGAAAAAAAGAGCCCTTTGTGTGATGGCCCCGGAATCCCCTCAGCTTGCTTCAGAGCCTGCACAGCCCCGGCAATCACGCGAGATTTACGTAAAAACTCTATGGAATGTGATATTGTGCTTTCTTCATATCCTTTGGCTTCATGATCATACACAAGCCGCTTACCCTGTATGGCAACATTCATTGAGATGACAAAATCATCAAGAATAATATTTGGAGCAGGCGGCATAAAAAGTTCACGCCGTATGGCATACATTCCACCATCAGCTCCTATTATGGAGCCAATCTCAGATTCTTTCTGCTGAAGCCAACGTTCATATAGATAATAAGCAGATTCTGATTCTCCATAATTTGTTTCCTTATTCATGAGAATAACATCAGCACTCACACCCCCGACCGATGGATCACTAAAATTCCGAACAAGTTTACGCAAAGCATCTGGAGCATACATGGTATTTGCATCTGAAAAAACAAGAATATCTGAAGTGAGCTGAGGAACAGTTTGTAAAATTACTCCGATTTTCCCAGTCCTTTCCTGATATTCATAAAAAGACAGCTGCTTAGTCTCATATTTCTTTACAATTTCGTTCGTGTTGTCTGTAGATCCATCCGAAGCAATAGCTATATGTAATTTTTCTTTCGGGTAGTCAATTACCAAAGAGTTTTTAATTTTATCTTCGATAACATCATCTTCATTATATGCACACACGACTAATGTAATAACCGGGAGATCAGAACCATGTATTACAGGTTTGGCACAACATTTTGCCCATAGAAACAAGACAACAGGATAGCCGAGATAAACATAAAAAGAAGTGAGAAACGAGGTCCAAAATACAGTACGAGACGTAACAATATTAACATTTATCAGACGGCTAATAAAGAATGCGACATAAAGAATCAATCCGAGAGTTAATAATTGCCTCATTATGGCAATGAGTGATATGTCTAACTGATCATTATTCGTGAGTCGATGATGCTTCCAAATTATCTGCGTTTCACCTCGTAATCTACGATTTATCCCAACAAATGCAGCAGCGTTAACATTGATAAAATAATAAGGGATATAAAAAATAGGCCAGATTTTTGAATAGGCCGACAGCAGATAACCAATATCGGCCAGCACAAGAAAGGTTGCCATAAAAACTGCTGCATACTGGAAAACAATTATACCCTGTACGGCAAGGAGCACGGTGGATATTGCCAGAATCAGAAGAAAATAGGAGGAAAACCAACGCAATAATTTGTGAGAAATAATTTGAAAACTGTAAATTCCAGTTTTAAACGGGTTCAGCACTGACTTAACACGTAAGAGCCCATTAAAACTACGATTTACAATTCGTACTTTGCGGCCGAACTCTTTGGAGAAACTACCTGATGTGTCCTCGTAGCATATCGCTTCAGGTTCATAGATCCCGCGAAATCCTTTGGCTATAATTTGTAAGGGATTAACAAAATCATTAATATCTGTATTCTCAAGCTGTTCGTACAATTCTCGTCGAATGGCATAAATAGCTCCGTCTCCCCCAACCATGGAGTGCAAGCGACTCTCCATTTTCTTAATCATCATTTCATATTGCCAGTAGGAATCTTCACTTTGGGCAGCAGAAGTCGTGTTTGCATCAGCATATCGAGCCTCTCCAACCACATAACCAACCTGATCATCAGAAAAATTTTCAACGAGATGGCCAATAGCATTCGATTTATACATTGCATTAGCATCTGAAAAAACAACTATTTCCCCAGTTGTTTGAGGTACAGCAACGTTAAGACAGGCCGTTTTTCCAATGCGGCCATCTACACGGATAAGACGAACACCTTTTTCTGAATATTCTTTTGCAATTTCATCTGTTCGATCAGAAGATGCATCAGAAACTACACAAATTTCGAGTTTGTTTTGAGGATATTCCAGAGCAAAAGAATTTGCTAACTTTTCACGCAGAACATCTTCTTCATTATAGCAGGATATTATTAGACTTACGGAGGGGCGAATCGGACTTTTTGTGATTTTTTTGGCTGGTATTAAGGCACTTAGAATGCACAACAATATAGGATAGCCGATATATATATAAATCAGTATAGCCAAAGAGCTTATTGAAAGAATGGTCAAAAGTGTATTCATTGTCAAAGACTTATATATTTTCTTACTTTGGGGCCTAAAAAATTAGCCATCTGTAACGGTATTTTTCCCCAAAAATTCGCGAGTTTTTCACGTTTTGTTGATTCTTTTACTTTAGATTGAGTCTGCTGATTTTTGGCTGACGAACTAACCTTATACCAAAAAAGAGGTCCAGGATTTGCCCCCCATTGTTTTTTAAACCTGTACGTTCCTTCATTAAGGGTTGATCGGCCAAAATCGAATAATTTTTTTTCATTATCAGCTGCATATTTAAGGAAATTCCAATAGAGCAACATATTAGGTGATAAACGGTTAAATTCCCGTAGAGTTGAGGCCCAAGGGATACTTACTGTACATTTCGTAAATAGGATAATACCACACCCCACAGGCTGATCCTCTTTAAACACCAACCCCATTCGGGCACTTTCACCATAATTGACAAAAATTTTTTCTATCCATTCTTTACTGTGCACGGGGGATCCAAGATCATGCATGTTACGGCTAAAAACCTTATAAAAACAAGGGAGATCTTCCATACTCCCCCAACGGAAAGTTAGTCCATTCTTTTCTGCTTTTCGTATCTGACTTCGTAATTTTGATTTAAAGCTGCTCCACAGCTCGTCTGATGAACTTGGTAAGTTAAGGAGCATGCGAACCTTTTCTTTTTGCACAGTCACGTACCAATCATCAAAACAGTCTTCCTGCAGATCGTTTTGTGTACTACGTATCACCAGTGACTTTACTTTTTGCTTTTTAGCCATGGAAAAGCTTTCAGCGAGGAGTGCGGCTTTTACGTCTGGGTTCGTGGCTATCACACCACCCACATCGCAAAACGGTAGAGAAACTAGGGAGCTGCCCAATATCGGTATTTTAAAAATAAACAATGGCATAATTCCCAAAATTTTCTGATCCTCTTCGGCAAGTAAATACTGGGGCTTATGGCCATATGACTGTTCTACTGCTTCTCTCCAGGCGAAACGACAATAAGGTGTCGCCCCTTCTGAGTGATTATCCACAAAAGCATCCCACAATGATTTATCTTGCGATGTCGCTAACCGGATATGCATATCGTACTATTTTGAAGAAATTATCGAGTTAGAGGTCTGCGAAAGAAGAACTTTTACAATCCGCTCACCAGCATGTCCATCCCATAGTGGAGGGGTAGAACCATTTTTTCCTTTTCCCGCAAGAATCTCGGTAACTGTAGCTAAAATTTTCACAGGATCAGTTCCAATAAGATAATTGGTTCCCACATCAACAGTAATTGGTCGTTCTGTGTTCTCTCTTAACGTTACACAAGGTACTTTAAGTACAGTTGTTTCCTCCTGAATACCACCCGAATCTGTTATTACAACGCTTGCATCTTTAATCAGTTTCAGAAAGTCAAGATACCCAAGTGGAGCTGCCAAGGTTATACTGGGGTTATCCTCCAGCCTCTGATACAGATCAAACTTCTGTAAACAATTTTTGGTGCGGGGATGAACGGGAAAAATTATATGCTGTTTTTCTGCTATCTTCTCAAGGCACCCCACAAGAGGCTGTAATGTGCTAAGGTTATCAACATTTGAAGGTCGGTGTAATGTTACAAGAGCATACGGTTTATCAACACCAAGATCCTCCTTAATATTGGAGCAATCAGCTTTTTCAACATGTTGCATCAAAGTATCAATCATCACATTGCCAACAAAATGTACTTGTTCCGGTGCCACTCCTTCACTTTGCAATTGAGCAAGACATGATTCTTCGGTAGTAAAAAGAAGGTCGCTGATAGTATCTGTTAATATGCGATTTACTTCTTCCGGCATGTCTCGATCAAAGGAGCGTAACCCAGCTTCGACATGCACAATGACTGGTCTTTTCCGTTTATGAGTTGTTGGATATTCAATTTTAGAAGCTACTAATGTGCAGGCAATAGTGGAGTTAACATCCCCCACTACCAACAAAACATCTGGGCATTGCTCCAATAAAACCGGCTCAAACCGTTTCATTATTTCTGCCGTTTGACTCGCGTGGCTTCCCGATCCGACTTCCAGATTTATATCGGGTTGTGGAATTCCAAGGTCGATAAAAAAAGAATCGGACATTTTTTTATCATAATGCTGGCCGGTATGGACAATGATGTGTTTTATATCTGGTTTAGTGGAAACAGCGTTGTTCTGCTCCACAGCCCTGACGATGGAAGCCAATTTCATAAAATTTGGCCGGGCTCCAGCGATTGACATTATTTTCAACATACAGCATTCTCCAATTTTTTATAAATAGAAGCAACTCTTTTTAGAAAAATAGTTGCTCAGCATTTTTTTCTGCGTCGACTACTTTTAGCCAAGTTCATGAGGCTCAAACACAGCGTCCAACACCGATTTCATTTTATTGCTATTTAAGGTGGATAACTCTTTCTACTCTAACTCCAGCCAATCTGCCTGAATAAGGTTGCGTTTTTGCCCACTGAACACCAGACCCACTTCGATCAAACCTTTTTTGGCTTCATTTCGATATTTTTCACTGTAGTTTCGTTGTTGGATCTGCTTAAGAGCCAGGTTTTCTGTACTATCTGCAATCGGACTATCTTTTTGCTCCATTTTAATTTCTATCACATAAATATACCCTTCCAGCTTAATGGTCATATCAACCTGCCCATGATTGCTGATATCTTCCGGGATAATGGTGGCGTTCAAACTGGCAAAAAAGGCGTAAAGCACACTTGCG
>JAFLJO010000145.1 GCA_022712975.1 Desulfocapsa sp. | reverse complement strand
TCGCGGCCAGCTTATCTTCAAACTGTTGCAAAGCCTCATCCGAGACCTGACCGTTTTGCGTGGTTAGCGCCTGGCGTGCGGTGATTTTTGTCAGATCTGCCTGCAATGCGGCAAGGCTATCTTTCAGCACCTTTGTGGATTGCGAAAGTGCATCAATATTTGCGCCTAAATCAGCGTCTTTGCTTTTAAGCTGATCCAGCACAGGGACTGGCCCACTGGAAGGAACAAATAACAAAATCAAAACTATGAAACGTCAGGCATATGGATTCAGAAATCATGAATTCTTCAAGCTAAAAATAATGGCTCTTCATGAAACGAAGTACGCTTTAGTCGGATGAACCGAAAAAGCTCAATAGCAAAAGTGTCCAAAAAATAAGGCGTTTTTGAAACTTGTTTTATGAGGTCTGTTAAAAGTAATTTACAGGCTCCTTTTGTTGACCATTCAAACCCATCTCAAATCAATTTCCCTGCCATCCAGCAACTTGTCTGCCTAAATCAAGCATGATCTCAAAAAAACTATTTTCTATATAGATAACCGGGCTTGTCCAGCAAACGGTTCGGATTGTGGTTCGTTCCTCACACAATCCAACCTTATTCGTTATACATTTCTCAATCATCCGTTAGTTTTATATAGTTTGGCAACTATCTGACATTAAAACAATTTAGCTAACCTACAAAATAATTGGTCGGCGAAACAAACAATAAAAAAGTATCGCACAACCTATCAATTATACCCAAGAAATATATCGGTTCGAATCTGGTCTTCTGTGACATCAATCGTGGCTAAGGCTTTTTTTATCGCCTCAACCATGACCGGTGGACCTGAGACCATATAGTGGGCATTAGTGCTTTTCGGAACTTCTTTTGAAATTATATCAGCGTTTATAAATCCTTGATATGCGTTTCCCATGCCAGTAGTGTCCAATAAAACATGTACCAGATGGTAATCGGGAATCTTTAGATTTTCCAATTCATTCCTGAAAGCTATATCCTCCCTGTTCAGATTCCCGTAGATTAGGATAACCGTGCCGATATTCCCTTTATTTTTCTCGAGGCATGAGAGAATACTCCTGATCGGTGTGATGCCAATACCTCCAGCGATCAAGACAAGAGGCTCACTTGAGTCAGTGAGGCAAAATTTCCCAAACGGTCCTTTTACACTGATAGTTTCTCCCCCTCCAAGGGATTCCAGCCGATCGCAGTATGAACTGCCGGTCATCCGTTTGGTGAATTCAATGAACTTGGCCTCTTTGGGGCAGTTACTCAGTGATAAGGGATGAGCCAGTTCGTTACCTAGATCTACTAACATATATTGACCGGCAGTAAAGTTCAAAACCTCGGGCATTTTGAAGCGATAACTCACAGAAGTATGTGTCCTTTCTATTCGTTCAAGAAATTCAGTACGGTATTCCATTGTCATGTTTTTATACCATTTTCATTTGCTTATTTAAAGGGGCTGTTCAAGATTATGATAGCAACAATATGTGTTTCGGCTAGTATAAAACCGTAGATTTCACACACAAACAAGGTAACACTTTCTCCTGCAATTAAGAAGGAGAAGTGACAGCTGTGACGCATAAATATTTTTCACTTCATGCGCTACAGTTAATTTGATGGAAACGTACCTGGAAGTATAGCTTCCTGCTGCTATTTTCTGACGTTCTCATATTATAAAGCGTAGCACTGAATATTTACGATACTTTTTCTGTAATTCTCAAACAAAAAGGCACAGCTATCCCGTTGCGTTGCATTAAACGTCTGGCAAGAAACTGTTGTGGCCTACAGTAGCCGTAGCTGACAAGTCTTTGCGATTTGTTCCTTAATGTCAACATCCAACCAGGGGCCGGTAATGGTGGTTAAAACAAATTTAACAAGATTCCGTATCCCATTTTCCTTAATGTATTCCGAAAGGCTTTCTGAATATTCAACAGGTGAGCCAGATGCATTAGATAGTGATATCCTTTCATCGCCTTCCAATTATAAGAAAAACAATGTTCATACTGGTAACCATGGCGTTTCTCGATCAGGATATTGTTTTCAACTCCCCAACGAAAACGAGCTGCTAAATTACAACGTTCATGGAAATTACTCTTTGTTAATGGTTTGCTTGATATCCAGGCGTGCTTTAATGTCTTGTTGACGATTTCACAGGATGATTTATCAACTTCCTGCCAGGTTTCTTCGCATGTTACCACATGGAGAACGATTTTTTTCTGCTGATTCTGACCATAATAATATTCAATCTCGTTAACCCACTCGAATTTTTGTTCCCGATCTCCCCATACCATGTCGTATGTATGATTTGCCTGAAGCTTAGCCAATGCATAAAATTCCTCCCAGACGCTTGGCAGGGACTTGTCTTGCAAAACCATCATGAAATCCCATCTGTTTTTTTGGCATATCTCCATAAGAGGACCGTTTGGGTATAAACCGTCTAATAAAAGGATTATCGGGAGTCGTTTAAATGCCTTTGTTTCACAATCCTCTTTTTTCTCTGAGGTATCACCTTTGGTATATTCCAGAAATTCACTCATTAATGGGATTGCCATGCCGTTTTGGAAAGACAAGATAGCTTCCAGTGTATTTACGAAATATTGA
>JAFLJO010000088.1 GCA_022712975.1 Desulfocapsa sp. | reverse complement strand
GGCTGCCGGTCGCAGTGATATGGAGTGGCTTGATCAGGTTATTGCGGGTGGTGCTAAAATTGTCCAGCTTCGTGATAAGGAGAGTTCTGATCGTGAGTTGCTGGCAAAGGCGCACTATTTTCGGGAAAAGACCCGTGAGGCAGGGGTGCTCTTTTTTTTGAATGACAGGCTTGATATTGCGCTTCTTGCAGATGTGGATGGTATGCATGTCGGTCAAAAAGATCTGCCGCCCGATGAGATCAGGAAACTAGCCCCTGATATTCTAATCGGATTCTCCTGTAACACTGAAGAACAGACCATGAAACTTGCTAAAGAAGTAGAACAGCAAAAAAGTGCAGTTTCCTATTACAATATAGGGCCTCTCTTTAAAACAGGAACCAAAGAAGGTCTGCAGCATTTTTTAGGAGCCGATGGGATAGATGATTTTTCCCGTCATTGTACGCTTCCATTCACGGTGATGGGAGGCATTAAGTTTAATCACCTTGATGAATTGCTGGCGGCCGGGGCAAGAAGAATTGCAGTTGTCACAGCCATCAGTCAGGCTGATAATATAGCAAAAGAAACTGCTAAATGGCAGCAGTGTATTGTGTCTGGCAGAGAGGGATGACGATGTTTAGCGACAAAGAAGCAATGGAGAAGACGACCGAAGAGATCCGGTTGTTTATTCGTTATGCAGTGCCTGAAGAAGAGCAGGCTTCTGCCTGTGAATATCTGGAATTATTTCATGAAGATCAATTCGCACTGGCTGTGATTAAAGAATATTATCGAGATCTCCCCGATGCCCGAGAAGAATCGTTGTTGAAAATTTCGGTGATTGAACAAAAGGAACAGGTGTTTCTACTCCTTCTCAGTACTGCAAAGCACCATTATCTCTATTTGACCAATGATGAAGAAGGAACATTTTTGGGCGAATATGAGAAGGGAGTAACTGATGGTCATATTCTTTCTTTCTTTGATTATCCAGCTCAGGAGGCCTTTAGCAAAGCCCATAAATCAATGGAAGGGTATCGGGAGTATCTGCCCCTTGAACGAATGAATGAAGCCATATGTCCGTCCTGTGGCACAAAGACTGGAGATATGCATACCCTTGGTTGTCCGGTGGAACTTTGTCCATGGTGTGGCGGGCAGTTAAATCACTGTAACTGTCGTTTTGAACAGTTGGGGGTAGAAGAACTTACTGATGAAACAAAGCTTGAAAAGTTGGAGGGAAAACTGGAAAAGAAGGGACGTATTGCCTATGCAACAGAACAGCGCCCATCCTTCTTGAAAGAATAGGCGCTGTGAGAACAAGTATGAAAACCGTTGCTAATTATCCACTTTTTGCAGATACTTAAAAAGATCTGAATCAGCAGAAAGAATCATTGAAGTATTCTCGCCTATCACCGATGAATAGCTTTGCAGAGTCTTGTAAAAAGAGAAAAACTCAGCATCCTGACCGTAACTATCACCATAAATCTTGGTGGCACTGGCATCAGCCTTACCTTTAATCCCTGATGCTTCCCGATTTGCCTCTGACAAGATAACCCTCAGTTCGCGTTCAACTTTACCAAGAATTTCAGCTTTCTTACCTTCACCTGTGGAACGTCTCTCTGCTGCAATTCGTTTCCGTTCGGAGATCATCCGGTCATATACTTTGAGCCGAACCGACTCGATATAATTGACACGTTTGAACATAACATCAAGAAGTTCAATGCCAAATTGCGGGGTTATTAGAGCCGCTGCTTCCAGTACCTGGTTACTGATACCATCCCGTCCAACTAGGGGAGGTTCCTCGGTTTGCCTTGGATTGGTCATTGTGTCAAGTGACCAGTCTGAGCTCCGAATAATCTCCATAATGTCATTTTTATTTACCATATCACGGACGGTACCATCAATGATATCATCGAGCAGTGATTGCGCACGTGCTTCTGTTTTTACCGCCTGCATGAATTGCAGCGCATCGACGATACGCCATCTGGCAGTAACATCAAGAAAGACATATGTTTTATCATTGGTCGGAATCTGATTGGGGTCGCCGTCCCAGATTTGAACCTTTTTATCAAAATAATTCACCTTCTGGACAAAGGGTAGTTTGAGTTTAAATCCAGCCTCGGTTTTTGGCAAACCAACTGGTGCACCAAACTGAGTAATCATGGCCTGTTGGCCTTCTTTAAGGATGAAAAACCCGTCATAGACCACGATCATGCTAAGCAACACCAGGCCGATAATAAAAAATTGAACTATCTGTTTCATGACTGGTTCCTCACTGTGTAGCTGGCGGCAAGAGAGCAGAAGAACTGCCTCCCCTGCTGAGATTTAAAAGAGGCAGTGGAGACTGCTGGTCTTTGTCCATAATGTATATTGATTCCACGGTAGGAAGAACTTCCTGCATGGTTTCAAGATACATTCGTTTTTTTGTTACTTCCGGAGCATTTCTGTACTCTGTTAAAATAGAGAGAAAACGCTCTGATGCACCTCTGGCATTATTGATTCGAGCCACAGCATAACCGTGTGCTTCTTCAACAATCTGCAGGGCTTGACCACGAGCTCGAGGGATTTGCTGGTTATAGATTGCTTCAGCTTCATTGACCAGCCGTTTCATATCCTGATCAGCTTCATTTACTTCATTAAACGCAGGTTTAACTTGATCCGGCGGGTTGATATCCTGAAACTGTACCGTACCAATGGATAGCCCGGCCTTAAGACCCGTCAGTTCTTGTTGTAGTTCAGCTTTAACTTCAGCGGCAAGCAGGTCACGATTGGACAGGACATAATCAAAGTCCATGTTGCCAACGATTCTTCGGGTTACACTCTCTGAAATATCTCGTACAGCTTGAATAACATTGTCGACTTGAAAGAGGTAATTCAGCGGGTCGCTGATTCTGTATTGGACAATCCAAGCCACATTTATGACATTTTTGTCAGCTGTTAACATGAGGGATTCCATGTCGTAGCCGCGGCGCTCAAAACTGGTTTTTTGCCCGGGCTCGCGGCTGCGGAATCCGAATTCTTCTTTTAGGATTTCTTCCACATCAACTTTATGTAAAACGTCAATGAATGGGATTTTAAAATGAAGTCCAGACTGGCTCGTGCTGTGATACTGGCCTAAGCGTAAAACGACTCCAACTTCTGCGGGGTTGATTTTGTAAAAGGCAGAGTAAATTCCCTGTAGTATCAGAACAATGCCAACAATAGCTAGCAGTTTCCCGATGGAAGCGAGGGGGTTAGGGGGCTTCTCTTGTCCCGAGGGATTCTTAGAAGACCCAGAGAAGAAATCCTGAATTTTTTTAATGAACTGAGCCACCATTTCTTCAGGTGTCTGGGAACCTTGCTTTTTTCCCCATGGTGGCTGTTGATCCTGGTTGGGCATAAATTTTCTCTCTACAGGTTGAATTATGGGTCAATAAATCGTTAATCTCAACTAAGATAACAACTCTTTGGATGAACGCAATGTTTATTCAAATTATTTATCGTTATATGAGGGCAATTTTCCAGGCAGTAAAGATTATGCTTATTGAGGAAGCAAAGAGTATGGCTTGAAAGAGCATTGATTGCCGCAATTTTAAGAGTGTCGGCCTGCTAAGAAACCACCCGGATACCATGCCGCATAAAAGCCCGAAAAAATGTGCACCAAGATCTGTTCGCTCTCCGGAACTGCCGATCATTGCAAGGAGGGCGGCTCCGGCCATAAAAGGTAGAATCTGTACGTATCGTTTGCCCGTTCGATAGTTACGGCTGATCATGGTGAGCATTCCAATAATTGCAAAGACTGCAGTGGAAAATCCGACAAAAAGATGATTGTTGCCATGGAGTACAACATTAATATAATTTGCAAGTGTGGCAGTACACAACATAGCAAACAGGCCGAGACCGTTACCGGTAAGTTTGCAGAAAAAATGGTAAAGGAATCCTCCAAAGAGGCAGTTCCCTAGGAGATGTGCCGTGTCTGCATGGAGGGTGAGTGCTGTGATAAGTCGATAATATTCTCCCTTTTGCAAAATTGCGTCAGCATCACCTGCTCCTTCGGTGAACCAGACAGAATGAGCAGACCAGGGGCCGGTAACAGAATAAAGAAGAGCTAAGCTGCCAAGCAAAAGCAGCGTCGGAGGTTGCAGGAGTGGAGTGAACGAACCAGTAGATGAGACTGGTTTTGGAGGCCAGTTCCGGTTTTCGTACAGATAGGCTTGTATCTGAAACCGGGCAGCATGTAAATTTTCCGCAGACACGTGTAACACTTGGTTTTCTTGTGTCTGACTGACTCTGTGACTGATACCGACAGAAGATAAAACAAGAGAACAGGACATAATATCCTGCTCTTGGTCTGTTGTCAGCACAGTTTCACTGTATTCCAGAGCAGAACTGTTATCCTTGGAAGCGTTTGGGCTATCTGGATTTGCATCATGTTTTGACATGCTGAAAGAAATAGTCACTGTTTTTATTTTTGGCAAATCAGGTTTTATTTATTTATGGTTTTTGAACTTTGCGGTTTATGGTAGCTTGTTCGTTAAGTGAAAAGAAAAAGATGAAAAAATAAAAAATATGAGTTTACTGCAATGTCAGAAAGACAGGATCGTTTACAGCTGAGACCTTCCTGGAAAAACAGGATAGGAATGGAGTTTGAGCAGGACTATATGCAAAAACTCAGACAATTTCTCATTAGTGAAAGACAGGCTGGAAAAGTGATTTTACCTGAAGGGAAAGATATCTTTAACAGCATGAATTTCCTTTCTTATGGAGATGTTAAAGTTGTGATAATCGGTCAGGATCCGTACCATGGCCCCATGCAGGCGCATGGGCTCTGTTTTTCTGTGAAACCGGGGGTGAAATCTCCGCCATCACTTCTGAATATTTTCAAAGAAATCCATCAGGATTTAGGGATTCCCATCAGCCATCATGGATATTTGAAAAGCTGGGCAGAGCAGGGCGTGTTGCTGCTTAATAGTGTTCTCACAGTTGAAAAAAACAGAGCAGGTTCTCATCAGGGAAAAGGCTGGGAACGTTTTACCGATACTATCATAAAAACCCTGAATAAAGAGCATACTGGACTGGTATTTTTTTTGTGGGGTAGTTACGCTCAAAAAAAAGGGAAGCTAATTGACAGGGAACGTCATCTTGTACTGCAATCAGTCCATCCCTCACCACTGTCAGCCCATCGTGGTTTTTTTGGCAATCACCATTTTTCACAAGCCAACGACTATCTTGAACGTCAGGGCAAGGCTGCCATTGTCTGGGAGTTGCCGGAGTTGTAAAATCTTCCACTCGCCACATGTGAATTAAGATGGCAAATGACATTGCTTAAGATGGGGACCGGGTATTTGTTCAGTTCTCAGTTACTGACAACTGAAAACTTACCACAATATCAGAAACAGCGTAATTGTATGTGTGCAATAGAAATCCGTTAAAAATCACGAAATCAGGGTAACACTTTCGCCTTGGTTTATTTGCTCAGGAGTGGTTCAATCCAGTCCCAAATTTCCTCTTTTGTTTTTTCATCTACTTCGTTTAATGTTCCTATGGCATCTTGAATCTTTTTCCTTACTGGCTCAAGATACTTTGAAGATTTAAGGTGTAGAGCAAGCCACGCTTTACAAAGATTACGTACAGTTTTATGGACTTTTCCAGATACTTTTAAAGCGCTAGAGGCCAAGTCAACGATCATGTCGAAAGATGGTTTCGATTGCTTTTTTGCATCTT
>JAFLJO010000150.1 GCA_022712975.1 Desulfocapsa sp. | reverse complement strand
TTTTAGTTCAAATAGCCTAAATTATGATGTACATCCATGAATATGTGGTGCTTGTTGTCAAGGTCTGCCCAAACCACTATATATTTGGATAGAAAATCAACTTACCAGCGTTGGCTGGCGAAGCTCGGGAATTGCTGATACCAGCGCAAGCGGTTATGACGCGGGTAACGCCTATCTGCTCGGTGCCTCCGGTCAGGTCGGCCCCGGTTCTTTGTCTCTGTTCTTTGAAACGACCACAGCTAAACACCTACGTAGCCAGGATGGCACTGATCTGGATACGCGAGAAAATTTCGATCCCATCAATTCCCCTTTTGCTGCAGGGCCCAACCCTTTTGATGGTGTGCCTGATTATGTTCGCGACAGAAGAAATTTCAATACTTTTGATGATCGAGCAGACGATGCGGATAGTTTCTATGTTGCCTACGGCATGGATATTGTCCCCAATATCCTCTCGTTGGGATTGGCAATTGACCTCTCCTCTTGGGATTCGAGTTGGAAAAATAATGACGTGGAGAGGGACAATACTATCGAGTATGATCCGGCAGATCATACCGTCTGGGAATCTTCCACCGATGATCGTGATCAGATAGATAACGGTAAACATGACGAGGATCAACTGGACGTCACCATCGGTACCCACTGGCGGCCGACTGCTGACTTGAAACTGAGAGCCAACCTCGCCTATCTGCAAAGAGAGGAAAGCAACAACGGGTTAGACAATTACCTCCTGACACATCTCGATGAAGAGAGTACCGGAGCTAACACATTGCGCAGCTATAACGATAACGACGTTTGGAATGCAGACACCGACCTCAATGGCTGGGGAATCGAGTTAATCCCAACCTGGCAGGTTAATGCCAACATCATGCTGCGTTTTGATCTGCGCTACCACGACATGGACGGCGACAGCAAGCGCAACAACCGTGCATACGATACCGACCTGCACAGCCAGCAAAATTCCGCAAGTGATCCAGTTATTATCACCTATGATCGCGAGTTTGAGGAAATCCACAGATGGAGCGGAGATGTCGAAGAAAGTGGTTATCTTCTTGGGCCGAAAGTCTATTTCACTTACGGCGCGGCACAGTTTTCTCTCGGTGTCACCTATGAGAATGAGGAGATCGACAGAGACGAAAGAACCGTGGCAGGAGAGTCCAGAGACACCCGGCGGTATTATGATAACATAACTGGTGACTTAACCTCCTCATCTGTGCGGGTAAGAAATTTTGACATCCATGTCGACTCAGATAGTCACGAAAACGAAACTTGGTCATTCCCTGTGGCCACCCTAGTCAAACTGAGTGACAAGTGGACCTTCCGCGCTGGTGCAGAATATACCCAGGTTAATAGCAAGAGCAATAATGGCAATGTTAGAATCGACGGCGGTCAATCCATCACAACCACCTATGATGCGGACGGCCTTGTGACCGGTACCGATGCTAATGATTATTACATCAATGAGGATGGCGACACTGTCCCCTATGAGCGCGATAGTCGCACAGAAACCTATGCATACAATACTGAACGAACCCGCGATTTCACAACCTACCGGTTGGGGCTTGGTTACCAGATGACCGAGCATGTTAATCTCGACTTGGCGTTTGAAGGAAACACAGGTGCCGTGGAAACCGATGAAATATTTGCTTCCATCACCTTTGCTTTCTAGACGGTCTTTCTAGCAAAGATAAAAGCCCCATCCCTGTCGGGTGGGGCTTTTTTTTTATTCAACCTGAACCAGAACAAACCTGACAGGATTGGTACAATGAAAAAACACATCTATTTAATAACACTAACCGGGTTGTTGCTCACCCTGTTCTGCCTTGCTGGGTGCACGGCCGGTCAAAAGCTTTCAATCGCTCCTGTTTCCGGGGCGGGGGATGAAGTTATCGTACGACTTGAAAGCCGACTGGATAAAAATGGCGGCCAGATAGCCAATGGCTACAGTCACCCTTATCGTTTTAGCGTGGAAGAGATGGCTTTGGAGATTGATTCCCTGGTCATGAACGATTATGAAATGGGCAAGTGGAACAAGAAAAGTTCCTGGGAGCAGAAATCCGTTTTCATCCAGAAAACGGCTGATGAACTGGCCACCAAACTGACCACCACCCTCGCTGGTGCTGGACAATCAGAAGCGATTGTATTTGTTGTGCCGGGCAGGAGAGGGACCCAGACTCAAGGTGAGCTATTTATCAAGGACAACCTGTTGACTTGGCAGTTTTATAAAGTAGACTCGATGCCTTTTACCGGCTCAGACAAATTCTGGATGGACAGTGATGACTGGCGCATTCAGGAGGCACCTCAATTTACTATTTACGTCGACAAGAGAACTCGGGTCGTTACGGTTCTACGAGACCTTCAGATCGACAAGGGTTTGATCGATAGCCAGTCCATGGAAGATCAGCAGTGGCGCAATAAACTGTTACAGTCGGACGCGACTGTTGCTCCACCGCAACTTAACAAGTTCCAGAGTATGGAGGAAAAGCTGGAGACCTTGAAACGCTGGTCTGACAAGGGCCTTATCAGTGAAGAAGAGTATCGTAAAGAGAAAGAGAGCATTCTTGATCAGCTTCAGTAGTTGAAAGTCAACAGCAGGAGAGGCAAAAGGGGAGGAGATTCTCCCCTTTTTATCAGTAGTGTCCGGTTAGAAATTTGCATGCGAGCGTTTGCGGCGCCTTGACCTTAGTTTTCGTTTCTCTTTGGGCACAGCAATTTGCTCCGCAGCTTGCTGCAATGCTTCATTTCGAATCTGAATGCGAAGTTGGCGTACACGCCGTATCGAAACAGTTTCACCATATTGCTCGTGGCAATAAATAGCCAACAGCAGATAGGTAATCAGCCCGGAAAGGATTTGGACGATCAGACCATTCTCACTTCTGGCGAAGAGATGATATACATTGAGGTGTCGCTCCCACCATGCGAAAAAACTTTCTGCATCCCAGCGAAGCTTGTGCACCAGCACAATTTGCTCAGCAGATAAATCGTAACGATCCGTGGCAACCCAGTATTTTTTGCCCTCAATTATATACCCAACGAGTCGGACTGGCTCTTCGGTCTGGTTAGCATTGGGAGTACCCAGCAGTACCTTGGCATCGAAAAAAATATGAGAGTCTTCTCGTACAAGATATTCTTCGAGTATGTCTTTGTGAGTGGATTCTTTAATACGGCAAACAAAATGACGACCATCAAGCTGCCATTGGTCAAACAAGTGATGTGCTTGGTATCCACGATCCAGCACGCCAGTCTGACCAGGTTCGATAATTTTGCTGACAAAGGGTCTTTCAGCTCCATTGCCCTCGGTTAAAAACAATTTGCGTGGAATACCATGGTTCAGATCAAGGCCAAAATATAATTTTGCTTTTTTAGAATTTGTTCGATAATCCGCCCAGTGCATGGAAAGAACGCCGTCAATAAGTGATCCATCGATGGAAACGAGGTCACCAAGCTCTGAATATTGAGACGGTAATACTCCTGCTGCTTGCTTTTGTAATTCGGTAAAAACAAAAAGAAGTTGCTCTATACTGCGGTCATTAACAGTGTCAAAAAAGGTAGAGCACTTAACGCCATCAGCCGGAGCAACAAATTGTCTGGCGTAATCATCTTCTTCCAGAGCTTGAAGCAACTCTCTGCCGGATAAAAAATCCTGTAGATGGTAATATGTTAGAATGCTGAGTAGTTCTTCAGTGTTCATGGCCAATGGCTTGTTGGATCTTGACTTGAGTGGTGGTGTCTCAATCAAGATCTGCTGTAACGGTTCGAGTAACAATTTGTGCGTCAGTGCTATATGTCGACGTGAGTAATGTTTTACGGGCATTATTTAACCTCCTTAAAAGATTGTTCTTTTAAGGGAATCGGCCGCAAAAAAAATTTACTTTGTCAAGGGAAAAATGTACATGTATCAGAAAATCAAAGTTTCGGTGAGAGTTGTTTCTATGTTGCTTGCCGAAAACCGCATACCAAATACCTTTTGCCCGCAGGGCATCATGTTCAGGTCGTTGTGATTCAGGGGAACAATCAGCTGCCACTGCTTAAACGTGATTTTCTATCACAAACCGGGGTGGCTGATCTGGAACTCCAAGAAGGTGCTCTGCAGATTGAAGTCTGTACAACCGATCTACCACCTGGGCAAGGGAAATACTGCTCAACAATTATTTACCCTGACTTATGATACTCGGCCACCGATTATCTCTATCCTCAGCAAGGCACACAACTTCACCAAGAGTGGCAGCGAGCTGGTCACATATAATTTGAATGAGGACGTAGAAGAAACCGAGATTCAGTTTGGGGATCATTTTTTCCCAGCATTTCAACAGGAATCTGATCATTATGCCTACCTGTTTGCCTATCCTTATTATGTGAAAGAAAAAGATTTTTCCCTCGGGTGATGGCTCGTGACCTAGCGGGCAATGAACGTCCTGCAGGAATATATTATCGAGCCAATAATAAAAAATTCCGCCAGCGCAAAATCCATATTTTTGACAGCGTTTCTGGCTCAAAAAACCCCCGAATTCGAATCTCTGGTCCCAGATATCAGTGAGCCACTCGATATCTTTCTCCATGTCAATCGGGAAATTCGAAAACAGAACCGAGCTAAAATGGCTGAACGGGGGAAAGATACCTCCCCGCAGCCATTATGGGAAGGACACTTTCTTCGCCAGCCTAAAGCGGCAACCTTGGCGCTTTAGGCCGATTACCACACCCACTATTACAAGGGGAAACAAATCGACAAAACAGTACATCTTGGGCACGATCTCGCCTCAGTGGCACAGACAGAACTCCTTGCGGGAAATTCTAGAGAAGTTGTCTGGGCTGAGTATTTAGGGATTTACGGTCTCTGTGTGGTGATTGATCACGGGCTTGGGTTGCAGTCGCATTATGCGAATATGAGTCAACTTGATGTTCAAGTGGGGGACATGGTGACTCGTGGACAGATTTTTGGTCGCAGTGTCACCACCAGTCTGGCTGGTGGCGACCACCTGCATGAGTTTTGGCAACACTTCAATATAGAATGTTACCAATGAACTAAATTCACTCTCTGACCTGCTCGCTCTCAAATGAGCAAGACGCTGTCTCAGGATGTTTTTCACCGATGTCATATGTTTTACAAGCTCCGATAAGTAAACTTCTTTCCAATACTATTACTGCCATTATACAGGAAAACAATAAAATGCTCCAATTTGAACTGATCCTTATGAATCAAAAAAGCTGAAGAAATCGGAAACATTGTTTCCTTGCGACAAATATGGTTCCGGGTGCCCTGTGTAACGATTGTATAGTTACCACTCCTCTAACAGTTGCTTTTTGTCACAAATTATCCTGATTTTCCCTTCAATTACGGTCACAATGAATCAGAATATCAACTCAAGCCACCAAACGTAAACAAACTTGTCACGCATACTGCTGATTCTGCGTCTAGGTACTTTCCCCAAAAACTGCATCACACATAATGCCTTGATTTTAATAGCTAAACCGGCAAGCAATTACCAATGGCACGATTATTGCATGCAAGGAAACGACTATCACTTTCACGCCATTAAGACAAGGGGATAAGCAATGCAAGAATCAGCAACAGCAGGAAATACCAAAGTATTCCGCAACACTAACTGGGACAGACAACCCCCTTCCCTGATAAATCAACAGCTGCAAACTGAAAAACTCCTCGGCCACGACGATGAAGTGAAATACGCAAAGATAATCCGAGATAATTTTTGCATGATTATTCAAAGTGTTAAAGCCATAAAGTCACCACCACCCAAAGTGATTGCCCTGCAAAAAACCATAACGGACTGGGAGAAAAAAGATACTCCCATAAAACCGGGAAAGCGTAGGCTTGCTCTCATGCTGGAAACCCTGAGAGCAGTTTGTTGCAGGCAACCCGATGCCAAAGAAACCCGCCTTCTCTGCTCACAGTTTGAAGTACTGGCCCGGGAAATCGAAGAAGCTAAAGACACACTTATCAATGCCAATCTGCGACTGGTCTGTTTCATTGCCAAACGGTACACTGACAGAGGGCTCAGCCTTGCCGATCTCATTCAGGAAGGATGCCTCGGGTTAATGAGAGCAGTTTTTCGTTTTGACCATAATACCGGAAGACGTTTTTCAACTTATGCCTCCTGGTGGATCCGACAAGCCATCACAAGATCGATTCCGGAAAAAACCAGAACCATCAAACTTCCAGCTCATTTTCTTGTTTCCCGTAACCATTTCAATAAAACATATAGCGGTTTGCGCAAACAACTTGGCAGAAAACCTACAATGAATGAGCTTGCCAAAGACACCTATATGGATCACAACAAAATGCTCTCCATCATTGAAACCAGCATGGAACCAGCATCTTTGGAAGAGCCGATTGGAGAAAACAGCCAAAACCTGATGGGACTTATTAGAAATGAGAAAGCAACTCTCCCCGATGACGTTGCCATAACAACAGACCTTCACAAACAGATAGACAGCATCCTTGGAACATTAACAGAAAGAGAGGCGACAGTTCTTCGACTTCGCTTTGGTCTTGGCGGCAAATGCGAACGCACACTCGATGAGGTTGGAAAACAGTTCAACGTTTCACGCGAACGCATTCGTCAGATCGAGCAAGAAGCCTTGCAGCGATTGAGGCTTCCTGCACGCAGTGATCATATGCGCTGTTTTTTGGAGACAAATTAGAATATTTTCAGTTTTGACAAGTTCGTAAAAGCTCTTTTTCATTCCATAGCAAGCTGCAAAAGCCTGTCAATAAGCTCTGTAAAATTGAGTCCATACTCCTGTGCGGCATGAGGCAAAAGACTTGTGGGAGTCATACCGGGGATGGTGTTGGTCTCCAGGACATATAAAGCACCACCCGGGGACAGCATCATATCAGTTCGGGAGTATCCCCGCAACTGCAGGACATTGTGAGCTGCCAGTGCAAGTTTTTGTGCTTTTGCAGCAATCGACTTTTCAACCTGAGCTGGACAGATTTCCCGTGTAGCGCCTATCGTATATTTAGCAGTATAATCAAAAAATGGATATTCATCACTGGGAATTATTTCTATCAGCGGAAGTGGAGTTAACTCATCATTTCCCAGCACTCCCACAGTAATTTCCCTTCCTTCCACGAATTGCTCGACCATGACCTGCGAATCGTGTTCATAGGCCAGACTGATTCCTTTCCGAAGTTCTTCAAGATTCCCGGCAACACTCATGCCAAGGCTTGATCCCTCACGAATCGGTTTTACGACCAATGGAAAATGCAGGGTTTCAAGAAGTCGTTCAGGGTTTTCCTTATCTGCAAACCTAGCCATTTGCCAATCAGCAACGGGCAGATCATTGAAGCGATAGAGGACCTTGGCCATATTCTTATCCATTGCCAGAGCACTGCCAAGAACACCAGTTCCCTGGTAAGGAATGCCGAGCAGATCAAGATACCCCTGCATCGTACCATCTTCGCCATATGTGCCATGCAAAAGGATAAAAGCAACATCTATGGAATCAGCATCCTGTGCAAGTAAAGCCAGATCGGTTTTCGGATCGTAGCGGGAGAGTTCATACTTTTCACGATCAATTGCCTCTTCAAAGCAAACAGCACCTGCAAGAGACACTTCACGTTCTCCCGATGCACCACCTGCGAGTAAGGCTACTCGAATTTTTGTCATAACAATTGTTTCCTTATTACTCTCATCAATGTTGCTGCATACAAGCCATCTATTATCCTACATCATGGATACAGCAACATCCACAATCAGGATCAAATCCTTACTGGTTTTTTTTTTCTTGCAGGGTAGTATATATAAATGAATACAACTCTTTTTCAAGAAATAATCAGCATCGTTGGCCAGGAACACTGTAGCAGGGATCTCGAAGAGTTGCATTGCTATTCCTACGACAACAGCAAACAGACATTCCTCCCCGATGCAGTCGCTCTTCCAGACTCCACAGATCAGGTTGCAGCCCTCATACGGCTTGCCGGTATACATCAATTCCCAATTGTTGCCAGAGGTGCCGGGAGCGGCACCACCGGTGGAGCACTTCCTGTTCAGGGGGGCCTGGTGCTTAGCTGTACACGACTAAACCGTATCCTTGAGATTGATACCGCCAACCAGATAGGAATTGTTGAGCCTGGAGTTATCACAGGCGAATTTCAGCAGCAATTAAAAAAGCATCAGCTCATGTACGCCCCGGATCCTGCAAGCCTCAAATTCTGTACAATTGGCGGAAATGTGGCAGAATGCGCAGGAGGCCCATCTGCCATTAAATACGGAGTTACCAAAGACTCCATTATCGGCCTTGAAGTGGTGCTGGCAAATGGCGACATACTTACCACCGGCACCAGAACCGAGAAAGGGGTTGTTGGGTATGACCTCACCCGGCTCTTTATTGGGTCTGAGGGAACCCTTGGCATTATAACTAAAATCATCACCAGACTCCTGCCCCTGCCGGAATACAAAGAGACATTCCTTCTTGTATCTTCATCTCTCTCAAAAGCCACGGAACTGGTAGCAATTATTCTGCAGCAAAACATTCTTCCCTGCACCCTTGAATATATGGATCAAACTGCCCTGGAAGTTGTCTCAGAGCTTTTACCCAACCCTCCTGCGAGTGACACCCGCGCCATGCTTATCATCGAAATTGACGGGAAGAAAGAACAGGTAATAGAGCAAAGCACACGCCTCAAAGCTCTTGCAGCAGAGCTAAACCACTGTAATTTACAGCAAGCCTGTTCAGCAAAAGATATTAAAGATATCTGGCTGGCAAGACGCTCCATCTCACAGGCCAGCTATAAAATCAGCCCCAATAAAACAAGCGAAGATATTGTGGTTCCAAGAAGCCTTATTCCAGAATTAGTTCATTTTTGCGAAGAACTCAGTAAAAAGCTTGATATCAGAATCCTCACATTCGGGCATGCCGGTGACGGAAATATCCATGTAAACATTATGGCTGCGGACGCCTCCCCCCAGGAGACAAAAAAAGCGCTAGAGGCCAAAACAACGCTCTTTAAAAAAGTAATCAGCATGGATGGTTCTTTGTCGGGAGAACATGGTGTGGGAATTACTAAATCGCCTTTTATCGATCTGGAACTGAGTAAAACCAGCATCACGGTTATGCGCCAACTAAAACAGCTCTTTGACCCTGACAACATCCTCAACCCCGGAAAAATTTTCCCCGACCGTTTTTCGAACGACAACTAAGGGGTTCTGCGAAAAATCCATTGACATACGCAGAAGTTTTTCTTATATAAGCAGGATTACTGTCGTGATTTTTTATAAATGCAATGAATATTCGGAGTAATATCTTTATTTACACTGAATTTCTCAAATATTATTGATTTAACGGAGCCCCTTAAAATGATAGAAGTTGAAGTTCGTGGAGATCTTGAGTATGCCATCAGGCAGCTGAAAAAGAAACTGCAGATTGATGGTATTAAACGAGAGCTCAAGCGTCGTGAGTGTTATGAAAAACCCAGTGTAAAAAAACGTCGTAAACAAGCTGAAGCTCGTCGTAAACTCCGTAAGTTTAACCGTATTAGACGCAGCTAAGACCAGATAAGGATTGTTTTTTCTTGCGCCCGCTGCATAGTAATGCATCGGGCGCTTTCTCTTTTCCACCTCAATTTGCCATCATTCGCAAACCCATTCCACAAGAGTTTGTTGCTGCAAAAGAGATTTTTCTCCATTATCTTATTACGGAGAAACGCTTCGCAGACAATACCGTCAAAGCCTACGACGCTGATATTGACATCTTTCTTTTTTTTCTCTTACAGAAAAAAAAGTCCTTGCAGCAGGTAAACAGCAAAATCATCCACAGTTTTCTTGAGCAGTGCCGCAGCAGACACATTTCGCATCGCAGCAATGCACGAAGGATTTCAGCTCTTAAAAGTTTTTTTTCCTATTTGTACAAGCAGAACCTTGTTTCGGCAAATCCCTTTTCCGATATCAGTTCCCCTAAAAGTGACACAAACCTCCCCAAGGGGTTATCAACCCAGCAAGTAAACACGCTCCTGCAGCCTCCTCCCGTATCGACACCACTGCTGCAACGTAACTACGCTATGCTGCAACTTCTCTATTCCACAGGATTACGAGTTACCGAACTGGTTACGTTACCCGTTACAGGATGTAATCTTAGTGCATCTTTTGTCCGGGTTATTGGCAAAGGTGAAAAAGAACGGCTTGTCCCTTTTGGGGTTCCGGCAAAAGATGCAATTGAATCCTATCTTGAATCCAGTCGTCCATTAATCCTCAAAGGCCGTCGCAGCAACACTCTCTTTGTCACCAACAGAGGCCGTGGAATGACACGACTGAGATTCTGGCAAATCATAACAGAAACAGCCCGCGCGGCTGGAATCGTCGAAGCAATTTCACCTCACAGCCTTCGCCACTCGTTTGCAACCCACCTTCTCACACATGGAGCAGATCTCCGTTCAGTACAGATCATGCTTGGTCATTCGGATATCACCACCACTCAGATTTACACCCATGTTGACGAAGGAAAGCTGAAAGCCATCCACAAGAAGTTTCATCCTCGTGGTTGACAGCTGATAATAGATGGTGGATAACAGAAGTATGCAAGTTATTACCACCCACTTAAATGCTGATTTTGACGGCCTGGCATCCATGATAGCAGCCCAAAAGCTCTACCCGGATGCAGTGATGGTGTTCCCCGGTTCCCAGGAAAAAAATGTCAGGCGATTTATTAACGAAACCTTGCAATATCGTTATACATTTGAAAAGTTAAAACATATCGACCTCGACCGTGTTGACACTCTGATTGTGGTCGACACCCGGCAGAAAACACGCATTGGTGATTTTGCGAAATGCCTTGACAACCCTGGAATATCACTCCATCTTTACGACCATCATCCCGACAATTCTGATGCCATGAAAGGAGAAGTTGAGCACATTGCTCAAGTGGGTGCAACAACCACGATTCTCTGCCAGATTTTACAAAAAAAGAATATCCCCGTCAGTCAGGAAGAAGCCACAATTTTGGGGCTTGGGATTTACGAAGACACCGGTTCTCTCACCCATTTAACAACCACTCCCGAAGACCTGTTTGCCATTGCCTGGCTGCTTGAAAAAGGTGCCCAGCTAGATATCATCTCCCAGTTTATATCCTATGACCTCACGGCCCGGCAGGTCAGCCTACTCCACAAACTTAGCAAAACTGCCAAAAGTTATATGATTTCCGGCATCAAAATTGTGGTGATTAATCTTACCTTACAAAAATACGAAGATGATTTTTCACTTATTGTGCGTAGATTTATGGTTATGGAAAACCTGGACGCGCTCTTTGCTCTCGTCTGCATGGAAGGCCGAACCTACCTCATTGCACGATCCCGCATCCCGGAAATTAATGCTGGAACAATCGCAAGAGATTTCAATGGTGGTGGTCACGCAACAGCCTCTTCAGCCACGGTACGTGGTATGACATTGATAGAAGCTCAGGAAAAACTTATTCGCAGTTTCCACAGACACATCAAACCACAGGCTATTGCACAAGAGATGCTCTCAAGTCCCGCAATTTCCATTCCAGAAAACACTAGCATCCGTGAGGCAAATGACCTTCTCACTCGCTATAATATAACAGTCCTGCCTGTACTCCCAATGGCAGCGACTAAGACGACTTCAAAATCTCCGCTTAACGTTCTTGGCAGCATATCCCGAAGGGTGACAGAAAAAGCAATCCATCACAACTTAGGCTCCTTTCCTGTCAGCGACTACATGACCACAGACATTAAAGTGCTTCCCTTAAGCGCCACACTTGCAGACATCGAAGAATTAATCATTGAAAACAGGCAACGCTTAATCCCGATTATTCATGAGCAGCGGCTGGAAGGGGTAATAACCCGAACCGATCTTCTCAATATGCTGGTCAACGATCCCGCTCACCTGCCATACAACCTGGATCATGAACCCAAGCAAAACATCCGGAAAAAGAATAAAAATATCCTGCAGCTGATGAGTGAGACCCTTAATCGTGACCTCATTATTCTCCTTAGAACAATCGGGGAAGTTGCAGAAACCGGTGGCTTTAAAGCCTATGCCGTCGGTGGATTTGTTCGGGATCTGCTTATAAAACTCAAGAATCTGGATCTTGATATTGTGGTGGAAGGCGATGGAATAGTTTTTGCAAAACAGTTGATTAAAAAACTGGGCGGCAGAATGAAAACGCATGAACGTTTTATCACTGCCAATGTAATTCTTCCTTCGGGTTTCAAACTTGATATCGCCACTGCCAGACTTGAATACTATGAGTATCCGGCAGCTTTGCCCACTGTGGAGCTTTCTTCCATCAAACTTGACCTGTACCGCAGGGATTTCTCCATTAATGCTATGGCGCTGCAGCTCAATCCTGAACAGTTCGGAACACTTATTGATTTTTTCAACTGTCAGAACGATCTTAAAGACAAACTTATAAAAGTTTTACATAACTTAAGTTTTGTGGAAGATCCCAGCAGAATTTTACGAGCCATTCGTTTTGAGAAACGATTGGACTTCAGAATTTCGAGACACGCAGACAAATTAATCCGCGGAGCTGTCAAAATGGGTCTCTTTGGCAAAGCAACAAACCCTCGTCTGTTTTCCGAACTCCAACATATATTTGCTGAAGAAAACCCTGTACTTGCCATCAGAAGACTTGCAGACTTCAATCTATTTCAGTTTCTCTGGCCGGATCTCTTGCCCAATTTAAAAACCGACCGACGTTTCCTGCACATCCTGAGACAGGCCCAGAGTGGTATTTCCTGGTTTCATCTTCTCTATCTTGAGGAAACAATCGAACCGTGGCGTATCTACCTTCTTGCCATTATGGCAAGATCACGCCCTAAACAACTTGAAACATTCTGTGAACGCTTTCAAATCCGGCAACGAATCTGTCAGGAACTGATCACACAGAAACTGACTGCCGATGATCTGGGAAATCGTTTGTATCATCATGTGCCAGAAAAGAACAGCGAAATCCGCCGCATGCTGGCACCTCTTTCCAACGATGGTTTGCTTTATTTGATGGCCATTGGCAGAAAAAAAGAGATTCAACAGGCTGTATCACTTTATGTTACGTCATTGCGTACCATAAAACCATTGTTGAACGGCGAAGATCTTAAACAGTTAGGGTATACACCCGGAGAGAAATTCAAAAAAATGTTTTCTGCTTTAAGAGATGCCAGGCTGGATAATACAGTGAAAAGCAGGCACGATGAAGAAGCGTTTGTGTTAAAACAATTTCCATTGTAAAGCCAAAATCCAAACTCAAGAAAGGTTGCCCGGGGACGATGCCCTGCGCGCTAAGTTATCAGTTGTCAGGTATCAATAACTGACAACTGATATTATTATAGTATATCTACATCTTTAATTGGGGGCCTGCTGTCCCTGATTTACCTGTTAACCAACAAACAAGACATATCAAGAATGAAAAGCTACTCCCTGACGTGCCAAAATCACTTTGGCTCGTTCAATGTCTTTTACATTAGCGTCAGGCACTCCAGCCAACCGGTAGGTTAACCCCATACTTTTCCATTTGTGCAAACCCAAAGTATGATAAGGGAGCAATTCCAAAGTCGGTGTAAACGGCAACTTCTTCAGAATTTCTGCCAACTTAAGCAACTCTTCTTCAGTATTCGTATATCCGGGAATAATTACATGCCGTATCAGCATATTCGCACGGGAACGATTTAATTTGCTAATATTATTAATAATCGTTGCATTATCCCGTCCGGTAAGTTTTTGATGTAATTCGGCAGTAGCTGCTTTAATACTCACCATCCAGAGATCCACATCAGGAATTAATTTCTCCATCCATTGTTCATCACAATAAAGAGAGGTATCTATTGTCACATGTACTTTATTTTCCTTTAGGAGCTGCACACATTGATACACAAACTCCCCTTGAAACAAGGGTTCACCACCTGAAAAAGTGAGCCCTCCTTTCCGGTAAAACGACTTGTTTCTATTATACTTATCCAGCACCTGCTGCGGGCTATAATGCTGCCCCTTGCCTCCCCAGGCAATTTCGGGATTATGACAAAACTGGCACTTCACCGGGCAACCCGTTAAAAATAGAACCATCCGAATACCCGGTCCATCAACAGTACCGAATGGTTCTATAGAGTTTATCAAACCTTTCAACTATCAAATCCCTGTTGGAAAATAGTCCGATTTATTACTTCCAGTTGCTGGTCTTTAGTCAATTTGATAAAATTAACCGCATAACCTGACACCCGAATGGTAAGCTGAGGGAATTGCTCTGGATTTTCCATCGCCTCTTCTAAGAGCTCCCGGTTCAAAACATTTACATTTATATGTTGTCCACCGGCACCAAATTGCCCATCTAACAAGGATGCCATGTTTTGGCAACGAGCATTGTCCTCCTTACCCAAGCACTGCGGAGTAGCTGACAGGGTATAAGAAACCCCGTCTTTGGCATCTTTGTAGTCAATTTTAGACACAGATTTTAATGAAGCTAATATACCGCTGGTATCCCGCTGGTGCATAGGATTAGCACCCGGTGCAAAAGGCTCACCTTGTTGACGACCGCATGGGGTAGTTCCTGTCTTTTTGCCGTAAACTACATTGGATGTAATAGTCAATATCGACAAAGTGTGTTCAGCATCACGATGTACCGGGTGCTTGCGCAACTTAGCAGTAAAATCAGCTACTATTTCTTTCGCAATATCATCAACCTGGTCATCATCATTGCCAAAGCATGGGAAATCGCCTTCTGTTTTAAAGTCTGTAATCAAGCCGTTTTCTCCAAATACCGGAGTTACCTTAGCATACTTAATGGCACTCAACGAATCGGCAATCACTGATAACCCGGCCATGCCAAAAGCCATAAAAGCATGAGGATTGACATCATGCAGCGCCATTTCCAGCTTTTCATAGGCATATTTATCGTGCATATAATGAATGACATTCATCGTTTTTACATATTCTTCAGTCAACCAGTCCAAGGTTTTATCCAAGGCTTCACACACTGTGTCATAGTCGAGTACTTTCCCCGGTTGCGCTTTATAAAATTCAGGTGCGACCTTTAACCCTGTTAATTCATCCACCCCACCGTTTAAAGCAAACAGTAACGCTTTAGGTAAATTAGCCCGTGCTCCAAAATATTGTAAATCTTTACCTACTCGCATAGCAGATATGCAGCAGGAAATAGCATAATCATCACCGTACACCGGACGCATTAAATCGTCACTTTCATACTGGATTGCACACGTTTCTATTGATATCTGGGCACAAAATTCTTTGAAAGTTTGTGGTAATTCTTCAGACCACAAAACTGTTAAGTTTGGCTCAGAAGCCGGGCCAAGATTGCGCAGGGTCTGCAAAAAACGATATGATGTTTTGGTAACTAAGAGACGACCGTCTTCCCCGATACCACCAATTGATTCGGTGATCCACATCGGATCAGCAGCAAAAAGAGCATTATAGTCTTTAGTGCGCAGATGACGAGCCATGCGTAATTTAATTACAAAATCATCAACCAATTCCTGTGCTTCTTCTTCAGTAATAGCACCTGCCGCCAAGTCTCTTTCAAAATAAACATCTAAAAAGGTACTGACCCGACCTAAAGACATGGCCGCACCATTTTGCTCTTTTATGGCACCTAAATACGCAAAGTACAGCCATTGAACAGCTTCTTTTGCTGTTAAAGCCGGGCCGGAAATATCACAACCATAACTGGTCGCCATTTCTTTTAATTCTTTTAAGGCACCGATTTGATCGCTGACCTCTTCGCGCAACCGGATTGTGTCCGAGTTGATTTTTTGTAATGCCTCGCCTTCAAGTTGCTCTTGTCGTTCTTCAATCAAACGGTCTATACCATACAATGCGACCCTTCTGTAATCACCGATTACCCTTCCCCTACCGTAAGCATCAGGCAAACCGGTAAGTACACCTGTTTTACGCATCAACTTCATTGTCTTGGTATAAGCTCTAAATACCCCTTCGTTGTGGGTACGGCGATATTTGCTGAAAATCTCATTTACTTCACTATCAAGTTGATACCCATACTCTTTGCAGGCAGTGTCTACTGTGCGGATTCCGCCCCAAGGGTTAATCGCCCGTTTTAACGGAGCATCCGTTTGCAAACCAACTATTATTTCATTTTCTTTGTCCAAATATCCAGGGGCATGAGCAGTAATGGTAGCAACTGTTTTGGTGTCTATATCATACACTCCGCCCAGCTTATATTCTTCCGTAATTAATTTACTGCATTTTTCCCAAAGATCTTTAGTACGAGCAGTAGCGCCTTTCAAAAACAAACTTTCCCCACTATATGGAGTGTAGTTGGTTTGAATAAACGAACGTACATCAATCGCCTGTTCCCAATCCCCGGTTTTAAACTCATAGCGCAAACCTTCTGATTCAATACATACATTCATCGATGTCACCTTCCTTTTTTTGAATTTTATCCTTTATAAGCTTTCTGAGCTGCCGCCATAAATGCTTTCACCTCAGTGAACATGATGCCCTGCGGGCAGAGGGTATTAGGTAATCGGTATTAGGTGTTCGGCAACCGACATAAGTAATTACCGCCAACGAAACACTGCAAAATGCTGGGTTAATCAGTAGCGGAATCCCTAATAAATCAGGCAGTTCGAAAAAACGTAGGACATAGAGTCAGACATAGAGTCAGACATAAATCGGGGAACAATCCCCCATTGATGTTCTGTACCTGCTATCAGAACATCAACCAATATACATCTTTAATTGGGAGATGTCTCCCTTTTCCCACCGATTCCCAGTAATAGTTATCAAAATCGTAAAGAATAGAGCCAGCGGATTCAGAAAGCTCGACACCTTTTCCGATATAATTTATTTCACCATCGGAGATGTAGATATTTCCGGGCAAATACCGGCTCGTTTCTGGACAACATAAAAGTGCAGTCAAGCGACAAATCTACCTACATTAGCCCATGACACACTGCTTGGGAAGCTCGGACACAGCCTTTTTATTGTTCGTTTTTACATTAAATGCAATAGCATATAAAACTGGTATCACTATCAATGTTAAAATAGTTGCAAAACTTAATCCTGCCATAATTGTTACTGCCATACCACCAAAAAATGCATCGCTCACAAGTGGCAACATACCCAAAGATGTTGTAGCTGCTGCTAAAGCGACTGGTCTCATACGACTTATGGAAGCATGAATTATTGCATCGTACTGCTCATATCCGTCTTTCAAATCAGTATTTATCTGCTCAATCAATACTATTGAATTTTTTATCTGCATACCTAACAGGCTTAAAAATCCAAGCAGTGCAACAAAACTAAAAGGCAAATTAGCTATTAAAAGTCCTACTGAAACACCAATAAGAGTGAGAGGAAGTGTCATAATAATAATAATTGGCAACCTAATACTATTGAAAAGCAGTATCAGGATAAATATCATAGCTAAAAAGGTGAGTGGAAGCGTTTTTGCCAGAGCCATTTGTGCATCTTGTGCGCTCTCAAACTCGCCCCCCCATTGCATTTTATACCCCTCCAAAAGCTCAATCTCCTCTACTTCTTTTTTTACTTTAGAGAGTACTTCACTTGCCAATACTCCCTCCATGGGTTCACACGACACTGTAATTGTATACTTTCTATCTCTTTTTCTAACAAGGGCATCAGTCCACTGCGTTTTCATATCAGAACTAACTTGCAACAAAGGGACTGATTGTCTTGTGCTTGAGCTAAATATCTGTAGATTATTAAGACTATTGACATCTGCTCTTTCACTCTCCTCATACCTTAAAATAATAGGCATAAGCTTATCATCCTCACGCAATATTCCAACAGTTGTCCCAGTTGTTGCCATCTCTAAAGCCTGGTTAAAATCACTTCTTGAGACACCTGCATTTCTGGCATTTATCTCTGAGTATTGTGGTCTAATCTCTTTGACTTTATGTCTCCAATCATCTCTAATAGATGTAGATAGAGGTGTTGAACGGAATATCTTCTGAGCTTTTTTGGACAACTCTCTTAAAACTACAGGATCACTACCACTAAAACGAGCTTCTATTTGCGCATCTAGAGGAGGTCCTATCATTATCCTTTTGCTTTTTGGTTCTGCATCAGGAAAGTTTATCGCAACATAATCCGTCAACTCTGCAATTAAAGCATCTATCGAAGAGTACTCTTTGGTTTGAACTATAATCATACCGTATGATTTTGTTGGTGTAATATCAGGATCAAAAGCTAGCATAAACCTGGGAGGTGCATTTCCAATAAAAGTAGCAGTTGAAAAGACTCTCTCATCCTGGAGTATATGGTTTTCCAATTTCTCCAAATCTTTTGACGTTGCTCTTATGTCACTTCCTTCAGGAAGATAGTAGTGAATCAAAAATTGTGATCTTGTTGATGGTGGAAAAAAGCTACCTTTGAGTTGTAAAAAACCATACAGTCCCAACACAAGCAGCAGCCCCATAGAAACAACACTAAGCCACTTAAATCTCAAACAAAACTTCAATAATATTCTATAAATTACAAAAACAATACCCTTGTAAGGGGCATCACTATTTTTCTTTTTATCATTTACCTTTAAGAAATCATGAGCAAAAAAAGGAGTTAGTGTTATTGCTATAATCCAGCTCAACAGCAACGATATCATCATCACATAAAATAAAGACCGAGTAAATTCACTAGCCATGTTTTGAGCAACACCAATCGGAGCAAAAGCCAACACGGCTATAACAGTAGCGCCAAGAAGAGGCATCATATTTTGAGAAACAACTTTTTTTGCAGCTTGAAGCCTGTTTTCACCCGCTTCAATGCGTATGAGCATTCCCTCTGTTACAACTATGGCATTATCAACTAACATTCCCAAAGCGATAATCATCGCTCCAAGTGAAACCCTTTGCAAATCAATGCCATACATTTTCATAACAATAAATGTTCCAAAAATTGTCAAAGCTAAAACAGATCCGACAATCAAACCACTTCGTATACCCATAAAAAGTAGTAAAACCACACAAACAATAGCAACAGCTTCAATAAAATTAATAACAAAACCATCAATCGCTTTTACTACATCTTCTGGTTGATTGTTGATATAGTTTAACTCAAACCCAACAGGTATCCGAGTGTCTAATTGAGAAATTTTCTTTTTTATATCTTCTCCAAGGTTTATAACATTTCCACCTTTAACAATAGAAATTCCCAATGAGAGCGCCTGTTTTGCATTGTATCTTAAAAGTTCACCTGGTGGTTCTGCATACCCTTTTTCCACTGATGCAATATCTTTTAGTTTGAAAATTCTTCCGCTGCTTGCATCTCTTATATCTAAATTTGCTATATCATCAACACTAAGTATGTTGCCTGTTGGATTTATGTTTATATACTCCCTACCTACTTTTATGGCTCCTGCAGGGATTATTTTGTTTTGTACGTTTAAGGTATTGATTACAACATCCATACCTATTCCCATTGTTGCCATTTTTGCTCTGGAGATCTCTACATGTACAACCTCTTTTTGTTCTCCCCAAATATCTACTTTTGCTACATTCTCTACTAAAGAGAGCTCTTTTCTAAGCATATCTGTTAATTCTTTTAACTCTGCATAAGAGTACCCATCTGCACTAACAGATAGAAGTATCCCATACACATCACCAAATGAATCATGTACAAAAGATGGGGACGCACCTGCTGGCAGCGTTTTCTGAGCATCATTTACTTTTCTTCGTAACTCATCCCAAACTTGAGGAAGAGTATCTCCATCATATTTATCTTTTATAAATACATTAACAATAGACAAACCAAATGCATTGACAGATGTTACATAGTCTAATTGAGGCATTTGTTGTATTATAATTTCTAGTTTTTCACTCACCTCATCAGCTACTTTTTTTGCAGATGCCCCAGGATACTGAGTGATAACAAGTGCCTCTTTTATGGTGAAATCAGGGTCTTCTAATTTCCCCAAGCTTCCAAATGACATTATGCCGCCAACAAGTAAAACAGCTACAACAACCCAAGCTATCACCCTGTTTTTTATGGTAAGTTCAGCGAGATTCATACCTACTCTCCCAATTTACCAGCAAGAGGTCTGACCACCATACCGTCAAAGAGATAATTCACTCCTGCACTTACTATAATCTCCCCAGCCTGTAGTCCTGATTGTATCTCAATTGCAACCCCACTCATCTCTCCAATGCTTACTTCTCTTTTTAAAACACTGCTGGAATTTTTTGCATATATCCATACAAAAGATTTGTTCTCTTTATCACCTAAAACTGCAGTAGACGGTATTAGTATCTTATCTATCTGAGTATTTTTTGCTAAAATAACTTCTACATCCGCTGTCATACCTGAGAGAATATTGTATTTGGAGGGTGGTTGCATTACAAGTACAACAGCATATGTTCTTGTTGCATTATCTGCTTTTGTAGAGATTTCTTTAACAACAAGTGGAAATTTTTCATTTAAAATTGTTTCAAACGATGCTTTTAAAGAGACGATATCTTCTTCATGAAATGTAGCTATAATTTTTTCAGGTACATTAACTACAATCTCTAAAATCGATCTATCTTCCATGCTAACAATCGGCTCTTTTGCTTGAATATTTTTAAAATTCTCCACATATCTCACTGATATAGTTCCTGAAAAGTAGGCTCTCAACTCTGTATTATCTAAGGCTTTTTGAGCAATTTTCATATCTGCTTTTTCCACGTCAAACCCTTTTTGAGCTCTCTCTAATTCTGCCCTTGTAATTACTTTTTTATCATAGAGTTTCAAAGAGCGCCCCAATGCAAGCTCTGCCTCTTTGAAATTTGCCTGGGCTGAAAGATAGTTATTTTCATAATCACTCTTGTTAAGCCGTGCAATCACATCACCTTTACTGACTTTTGCACCCTCTATTGCATTTAGCTCAACAATCCTACCTGGAATATCAAAACTTAATTCAGCTCTTTTAGCAGCTCTTATGGTTCCTGGTATTTTAAAATTTAACAGACTTTTTGTACTCTCTACATGTAATATCTTTACAGGTTTTATCACTTTTTCCTGAACTACTTTCTCGTTTTCACAACCACTCAATAGTAGTAAAATTACTACTGTTGTTATCCATGCTTTTTTCATCCTTTTCCCTTGAAAATCTCTATTAATCTAGTACGGCTAACTGCGATAGGAGGTGAAGCAACATATCACGCTTGCCTGGTTATCCTACCATAATCAGAATTAAAGCTGTTGCTGAAGACAAACCATCCTAAAATTTAGCTTCCGAGGACTAACAAAAAAGTTAAACAGCAAGCTTGACTTCCACACCCCATTTCTTCTATGCTGTATTTATTATTATGACCTTATGAACGTACCACGGAATCTGCGCTTACCTAAATAACTTGCACATCTCGGAGTCTGCGCTTACCTACTTGCCCTGATGGAGCCCCCCCCAAAAAATGAACAAAACAATAAAATGGTTACTGAGCATCATCGTCGGTATTGGAGTCCTGTTTGGTGTCATTCTTATCAGCCTTCCCTTTATTATTGACCCAAACGACTACAAAGAACAGATAAATACAATAATCCATGAACGGACGGGGCGGGTTCTTTCCATTCCTGGCGATATCAAGCTACAGGTTTCTCCAAAGCTGGATGTAACCTTTTCACTTGGTGAGATTCAGCTGGCTTCAGGCAAAGATTTTCCGGATACTTCTTTTGCATCGAGCAAGCTTGCTGAAATTAAACTCGCTATCTGGCCTCTGGTAACTAAAAACCAGCTGCAGATAAACACGATTTCCCTCAGTGGAGTACAGCTCAACCTTATCCGAAATAGAGAAGGCAAAACAAATTGGGAAGATCTTGCCGGGGGAAAAATGGCTAAGGGTGATCAAACCCGGAAACCGGAGCAATCTTCAAAAAAAGCTTTGCCAACAATTGATATCGGGAGCATAGATATAAAAAATATAAACGTCCAGTATAAGGATGAACAGGCAAAAAAAACCATCGCCTTAAACAACTTCAATCTTACTATTGGCCATCTTCAGGAAAATGCTCCCTTCCCCGTTGCAGCTGATTTTAATTTCAGTCTGGATGACAACAAAAAGCCCTTAACGGCAAGCATTAAAACCAGATTTAATTTAACCTTAGATCTCTCCAAACAACACTTCAGCGTAAATGGCTTTAAGCTGGACGCTCTCTTTCAGGGAGAAATGTTTCCAGCATCCAAGCTTGAGATCACTCTTATGGCCGATGCTGAAATCAGTCTTCCAGATGAAAAAGTAACGTTCCAAAAAATTATTATTAAACAGAATGATCTGACAGCCGAGAGCACGCTCTCTCTCACCGGTTTCAAAACACCTGTCATTGAGGGAACGGTTACGATCGCCGAATACTCTCCTAAAAAACACCTTAACCAACTGGGAATTCCGCTGCCGCAATTCACAGATCAAAACGTACTGGATCGCCTGTCTGCAACTCTTGGCTTTAGCCTGAGCAATGATCAGCTCGAAATAAAAGAACTCCAGCTACAACTTGATGAGACAACGGTGCAAGCCAATGCATCTGTGAAGAACCTTCAACAGCCAGCTTATACATTGAATCTTCATATCAACCAGCTCGATCTTGATCGATATGCGATACAAAAGGATAAAGCAGTTCTTCCCATAAATAAAGAGACACCGCAAAAAACAACAGAGAAACAGCAGATAATCGTCCCTGTGCAGCTTTTAAGAGGTTTTACATTTAATGCTGACATCAAAATCGACACCCTTAAGGCCGCTAAACTTACACTGACAGAAGTAACCTTACAAGCAGACGGAAAGGATGGTCTTATTCAACTGCAACCTCTGGCAGCAAAATTGTATGAAGGCAATCTTACAGTAACAGGACAGGTTGATGCCCGCCCGGATATTCCCAAAATGAAACTGAAGAAAAGTTTGCAGGGTGTGCAACTTGGACCAATGTTTATCGATATGGTCGGAAAAGAAGAGCTTAGCGGCAAGGCAGATATTCATGCAGACTTTGTCACCAAAGGAATTGATAAAGCTGAACTGACTAAAAACGCAAATGGTACGGTGAAACTTGCTCTTTCCGATGGAAAAATTGCTAAATTACAAATTCTCCAGACCATCCGCCTGGCAAAAGCATTACTAAACAAGGAATCTCTTACAGACAATGCGGCGTCACAGCCAACCGGTTTTGCAACATTAACAGCCAGTGGTAAATTAACAAACGGAGTTTTTATAAACAATGATCTGCTGGCCGCATCCGATCTGATGAAGGTTACGGGCAAGGGAAAAGTGGATCTGGTGCAGGAACAAATTGACTACCTGCTGACCATCCATCTGACCGATAGTATTGAACGAAAACAGGACACAGGACTTGTTGATCTTGGGAATACCCCTATTCCCTATAGAATCAAAGGTAACTTTAACGAACTCCAACAATCTGCCGCCATTGAAGAACTGGTCAAAGCTAAGGCAAAAGAGGTTTTACTTGATGCTCTAGATAAACAATTTGGCAGCGGCAAGAATGGAAAGGAAAATTCGCAATCGGATAACGATGTAAACTCACTAATCAATGAAGGCCTGAGGGGACTCTTTGGAAATTAAAGAAATGTCTTTTGCGTATCACTCCTTGAGCGTAATCTTTAATTGCCCGTCCTGAGTTTCAATTGACTCTACGCCATCTGCAAAAAGCTGCCAGAACCCTTCGTCTCCACCAAACTCCCGGACAAGATCAATATTTTTCAATCCTCCAAGCCAGGCATTTGGGATGGGGACACCCATAAGTTTAACCCCTTTTAAGATCACCACTGGCTGTCCATTCCGGTAAGCAAGCTCTAAACCTGCAGCTGCCCGCAGAGTCTTACCGCCAAGCATGGGGAAATCATGATCCATGGGAAGCCGGAGCCTGGCACTTACAAGATCATCGGCCAGATCAACAGCCACCTTTGTTGCCAAATCGGTATTTTTTGCTATCATCGCATTCAGTTCACGCTCTGTGAACAAAATGTCCCTGCTGGCTCTCTGTTCCGTATAGGCTTCTGGTTTAAGTTCCGAATTAAGATCTTCTTTTACATCATCCCCTGCCTCATGACTTGCTGCTTTTCCTCCAGCAACTTTTTTGGGAGATTCTGCTTCCTGTGAAAATCCAAAACTCTCAAGCTTGGCGGATAATTGTTGTTCTTCCTGAACACTCAAAACAACAGGCTCAAACTGTGAAGGGAAAATATAGGTTTTAGCAATCCAAAGAGTGAGGCCTGCAGTCACAACAACAGTCAGCAGAACAATACCTAGAACCTGCAAACACCCAAATTTACGTACATTTTCCTGTTCTGCACTTTTACCATTAATCAATTCAGACATAAATATACCTTAGTCGTGTGAATGAAGTGTTCATACTTTCTGTTCAACTCATATTGTATTTTTTTAAGATAAACCAATGAATGAAGAAAGCTCGTTTTTTAATACTAAAAGCTGCTGTTGCAAAACAGATTCTTTTTCATCATCTTCTCTGATTTGTTGCTTTTCTATCCTTTCCGCCAATGTTGCCAATTGGTTACAACCTAAATTCAGGAGCAAGCCTTTTATGCTATGAGCCGATCTGCTTAGTGAGTCCAGATCTCCGCGAACCAGATTCTCTTCAGCTGCGGCAAGATCCTTTCCCAGTGCTTTTTGGGAAGACTGAAGCATTTTTTCAAGCTGTTCCCCGTTCACTTTGTAGAAATCCCGGAGGTGATGACGAACAGCATCGGAGTCAACGGTCAGGGAGTCAACTGAATATCGATTCTGCTCTTGCCCCACACGACATTCTGCCTTAGGTAACGAAGTGATATTTCTAGCAAGTACAGTAAACACATCTTTTGCCTGAAAGGGCTTTGACACATAATCATCCATTCCGGCCTGAATACATTTTTGTTTATACCCGCTCATGGCATGGGCAGTCATTGCTATTATCGGAACAGCAGCAAACTCCCGCTGACTGCGGATTATTGCCGTTGCTTCAAATCCATCCATTTCCGGCATCTGGATATCCATCAGGATGGCATCAATGTCTCTATCCAGCATTTCAACAGCCTCCCGGCCGTTATTTGCAATACGCACAGCTACACCAACACTCGCCAACACGTCCTTGGCCAGTATCTGATTAAAGCTGTTATCTTCTGCAAGAAGTATGGTGAGTCCCTGTAATTCCGGATATTTATTCCTCTCTGGTTCTACAGCATCATTTCCATCATCATCAGTATCAGTATCAAATTGTAATAAAATTCTGATAGTTTGCAGAAGAAGCTCCATTCCCACAGGTTTAAAGAGGATACTCTTCACACCTGCCTCCATTGCCAGTTGCTCCGAAAAATCATTACTGAAGAAATCTGTCAGTATAATAACAGGGGTACCTGCAAGTAAGGGTTCATTACAGAGCATTTTTAATCCGGCAATATCATCTTCCTCCTTTATCATGTTAGCCATGATAACCAGATCAAAGGGAATGCCATGTCTGTTATTTGCACTAAGTTTTTCTACGATTTCGTTAGGTAAAGACAATGTTTCAACATCAAAGCCAGCCTCGTTAAGTGATTTTTTCATCACTGTCAAAATGGTGGCTTCATCATTGACAACAAGAACCCGCTTACCGATATATTCCTGCACAAGATTTTGCGGTTCACAGGTCTGTATTTCACAGGGAACCGAGAATGAAAAGGTGGAACCTTCTCCCGGAATACTGGACAGGGAAATTTTTCCTCCCATTAACTCCACAAGTTGTTTACAGATGGTCAAGCCAAGCCCGGTACCGCCAAAATCCCTGCTGGTTGAACTGTCTGCCTGGGTAAATGGCTTAAATATCTTTTCTGTTTTTTCAGCATTGATGCCGATTCCAGTGTCACACACAGAAAAAGCAAACTGTGTTTGTTTGTCTGAAGCGGCTTTACTTTTAACCTTCAATACCACCTTTCCCTTATCGGTAAATTTAATACCATTGGCTAGAAGATTAACCAGTACCTGTTCCAGGCGAAACGGATCACCCACCAAATCATCAACCAGTTCATTTTCTATTTTAAGATGAAATTCTATCCCTTTATCAATGGCTTGTTTGTTAAAAATATCCCAGATATTTGCCAGAATAGTATGGAGGCTGAATGGTCGGGTTTCGATGCTCAGTTTACCTGATTCAATTCTTGAAAAATCCAGAATATCATTAATAACCCCAAGAAGAATATGGGAAGAGCTTTTCACAATGGAAAGATGTTTCTTTACATCGTGAGATACCCCGGCCTGAAGTGCCAGATCCGTCATACCGATAATCGTATTCATGGGTGTACGGATTTCATGGCTCATATTGGCAAGGAAAGTCGATTTTGCTTGATTAGCAGTTTCAGCCTGCGCCTTGGCTTCTCCCAGAATCCTCTCTGTTTTCTTATGCTCCGAAATATTCCGGAAGCACCAGATCCGACCATAACAATTCTTTTGCTCTCCCATGACAGGGGCAGAGTGTCGCTCAAAAGTTCTTCCATCTATAAGTTCAATCTCATCTTGACTTTTTTCCTCTGTATGCTGATACAGATATTGTACTTTTTGCATAAAATGATCAAGGTCTTTCACTTTGCTCACTACAAATTGCAATATTTTCTCATCGGACTGGAACTTAAAAATATCAGAAGGTATTCCCCACATCTCAACGAAACGTTTATTAAAAGAAACCATTTCCTTTGCTATATTTACAAAAAGAATCCCATCAATGGAGGCCTCCTGTTGTGCAGAAAGAATCGAATTTTTGAGCTGTATTTCATCTTCCATTCGTTGTTTTTTCAGCACATTCTCCTTAAAACCCGTAACAGCACGAGCCATTTCTCCCAATTGATCGATGCGCTGCACCTCTGGAACATCTGTCGACAGATCCCCTTTAGCCAGCGCTAACATGGCGCAGGTAATATTCTCAAGGGGGCGCATTGCAGTTTTTATCCACCACGCACTGACAAGCAGTATCACAATGAGTTGAAAAACCCAGAGCAACAGTGCCGATATCAGGGCTTCCTGCTGATCTTTTTTCAATTGAACAGTGGAAAAAATCAAAGTCAATTGACCAAGATACTTCATTTCCCCATCCAGTTTCATTTCAACCGGACATGTTTGCTCAACGAACTGATTTCCATGTGGAAAAGGCTTGGTCACTTTCGCAAAGACCTGCGCTTTCTCATCCTTGACAATGACGGAGATAACATCCTGTCCATGAACCAGATCAGCCAGAATCTGCCGGGTTTTTTCACGATTCAGATCCCACATACCTGGAGCGATACTCTGGGCCTGTAATTGGCAAATCTCCTGTACGCGGTCTATTAATTCCTGTTCTTTTTTTTGCGATTGTTGAAAAATACTCACACAAACAATAGTAATAGTGACAACTGTCAAAATAGAACCATTCAAGATCAGAAATTTAAAATACAGACTGAACGGCATAAATCGTTTCAACATACGTTCGCTCCAGTAGCAAAATGCGTCTTCCTTTTCTCCATTAGTAACGGAGTGCAAATAACTTGAACAAAGATCACAGTAGGGTTCTATATTAATTTATAACCGCAGAGACGCAGAGTACGCAGAGAAAAGACTTTTTTGTGAAACTCTGCGCACTCTGCGTCTCTGCGGTGCATTAATG
>JAFLJO010000043.1 GCA_022712975.1 Desulfocapsa sp. | reverse complement strand
ACCCTATCCAATGCAAAGTTTCCGGTTATAACGTCACATTAAGAAGATCAGAAGCTGATTTTATTGAACTAGAGGACGAAAAGTAAACAACACTCTTTTCTAATCTTAGGAACGGGAGCTAAATAACTTGAACATATTACGCCGCAATTTTTTCGTCACCTGTACCTGAAAAAACTTTGCATACTACCAGTATGTAACGTTTTTTTCAGGTACAGGTGGCGGAACAAAGGGCAAGTAAGATGTTCAAGTTATTTAGTGTACGTTCCTTACCATCAATTCCATGACGACAAACTCCAATGCCAAATAAAGAAAAACTCCTGGTCGGACTGGCCGGTCAGCAAAACGCCGGCAAATCAACCACATTCAACATGCTCACCGGTGCTAATCAGCACATTGCCAACTATCCAGGTGTCACGGTTGATAAAAAATCCGGTACGTACAAATACCAGGGCGTTAAAGTCGAAACTGTTGATCTTCCCGGTACCTACAGTCTGACATCGTTTTCTCTTGAAGAACGTGTTACCCGTGATTTTCTTATCACGGAAAAACCCGATGTTATTGTCAATGTGCTCGACGCTTCGTCACTGAAGCGGAGTCTTTATTTTACCTTTCAGGTACTGGAAATTGGATTTCCGGTGGCAGTAGCCCTGAATATGATGGATGTAGCTACTCGTAATGGTGTTCAAATTGACATTGGTCGCCTCCAACACCGGCTTGGCGTCGATGTCATTCCAACTGTGGGCAGGAGAGGTAAAGGAAAAAAAGAGCTGCGCGATGCCATTCTTTCTACGGCAAACCGTAAAGAAGGCAAGCCTCTGCGTATATCTTACGAGGATCTGGAACCTGCTATTCAAAAACTTGAGGAGAAACTCCAGCCAACAACACTTGCAGGTATTTATCCCATCCGCTGGCTCTCCGTAAAACTTGTGGAAGGAGACAGCGAAGCAGAGCGGATTATCATAGAAGAACTTGGTGAATCATGTCCTGAACTGGAAATGGCAAGAACAATCACCCGGGAATTTGAAGAAGAACATTACATGCCTGTAGCCGATTATATGGTAGGTTGCAGGGATCGACTTGCAAGTTCTATTGTCGAATGCTGTGTCAAGGAAACAAAGAAAGGCAAGGCTAACATTTCCGAGAAAATTGATGCTCTGGTTCTGAACCGTTTTGCAGCTCCAATTTTTCTTGTTGCCACAGTTTTCACCATATACCAGTTATCCATCGTCCAGGGCTATGAACTGACACAGTACTGGTGGCCGTTTCTGGCAAAGTTCCGTGGTTTCGTTGCCGGCGTCCTGCCGGATGCCGGGATGCTGATAGATCCGTATAGCCGTTCAATGGTCCTGTGGATGGTCGATTCTGCAAATGCTCTGCTCAACTATATCCCAATCTTTCTAATTCTTTTTGCCTTAATCGCTATCCTTGAAGATTCCGGCTACATGGCTCGCATTGCTTTTATTCTTGATAGAATGTTTTACGCATTCGGCCTTCACGGGCAATCTACCCTGCCTTTTATTCTTGGCGGTGTTTTTGCCGGGGGATGTGCAGTACCCGGGGTTATGGCCACCAAGGGTATCCCGGATGAACAATCCCGGCTGGCAACTATCCTGACGGTTCCCTACATGAACTGTCTTGCCAAAATTCCTTTTTATACTCTGCTGGTGAATGTTTTTTTTGTAGAATACAAATCCTGGGTCATGCTCTTTCTCTCCACCATCACTATCTTTGTGGCCTTGCTGGTGGCTCGGTTACTGACTGCTACTGTGCTTAAAACAAAAGAAACCGCACCTTTTGTCATGGAACTGCCCAACTATCATCCACCCACTTTTTTTGGTGTTGCTCAACGGTCACTTGAACGTACATGGCAATATATCAAAAAAGTAGGCACCATTGTCGTAGCTGTATCAATATGCGTTTTCACCCTTCTCCAGTTTCCGGGAATCGGTAATGACCGGGAACAATATTACGAAACAAAAATCAACAATGCTGTTGCAGAATTTCAGGAAACAATTGCTAAAAGCAGTTATGCGAATCAGTTTCAGGATGAGACTGCCATTTTAAACATGGTGAATCTGTATACGACACATAGAGCGGCAAGGCTCAATATTAAAGGAGCAAAAGCTTCTAAATCCCTGGATCTCCGCTACCAAAAAAATTACCCGGACAGGTATATTTTCCTGAAGCCCAAAAAAGATAAGGATGCCAGAATTATTAACAAGGCAGTCCGGAAGCTTTCCTCCGAACGAAAGTCATTACGCAGGAATATAAAGGAGGAACTGATCGAAGGCAGTTTCCTTGGTACTGTGGGTCGGTCGATGGAACCTGTAACAAAATGGGCAGGGTTTGACTGGAAAATCAATGTTGCTATCCTCGCATCCTTTGCCGCCCGTGAATCTAGTGTTGCCACCATAGGTGTTCTGTATCAGCAGGGAGCTGATGAGAACAAAACCCTTGAAGAACGCATGGCTGCCGAAACGAAAGATGGCGGTTTTACTCCACTGCATGCACTTGCGATTATGGTTTTCTTTGCTTTGTACCCGCCGTGCCTCGCTACAACTATCATGATTAAAGTTCAAACAGGATCGTACAAGTGGATGGTATTCTCAATCCTCTTCCCCACAATGCTTGGCTTTATTGTGGCATCAATCATCTTTACCGGCGGGAATGCTCTGAGTTTAAGCGGAATACAGATGATGGGCGTTTTCTATATATTTGTGGTGGCACTTGCAGTCGTCACAGGTTTAAGCAAATCCTGGGGGAGAAAGCCATTTGTTGTCAATGGATAGCCATAGTTTCCTGATAATCTGCTCAAGGACTCACACTGGTGAATAGTAAATAAGCCAGTGTGGGCTGCGAATTGGCGGGTGGCGTATCATTTACGACCGGCAAGATTCTGTAAAAATAATACAGATTGAAAAAATTAAACCACGGGGAGATGCATACAAATGAACATACAGACCATCAAAGATATACATGGCAACGCTGAATATGTCCTCCTTCCCGTGCAGGTTTATGACGCACTGCACGACCAAATTGAAGATGAATTGTCAGGACTGGAAGCATGGGCTAACCAGGAAGAGGATTATGTTGACTTTAACCCTGCCGATTATGTTAAAAATCCAGTAGCCCTATCCCGATTACAGGCACAAGTCAAACAGATTGATCTTGCCCGGTATATGAAAGTTACACAGTCATATATTTCCAGGTTGGAACATGCCGAGCACGTTTCAAATGAAGCTTTGCAGAAAGGTAAAGCGGCATTACAGGATATGAGAAAATAGGATAAATAAATGGGGTCATTATGTTGTGAGTAAAAATTAAGTCCGTCCCGTTTTCTTGTTATACAAGCCAAGTATTTCCTATCACGATAATCAGCAAAACACCTTCAAAACAAAAATAGCCATTAACCGCCAACCGCTATATGTAGTGGTGTCTTAATGAAAATGCGCTACCAGCTGTACTTGATAAAAATACAAATCATGCTAAAATTATCAGTAATAGTTAATATAGAGCTACCTAATTATGTTTTTTGAACTGAGTTCAAGTAATATATACAATATCAAGGTGATGGATAAAATATACAACATAGTAATTGGCATTGGTAGTATTCTAAGTATTATGCCTTCATCCCAACCTGAGGACTACTCTCGATTCATGCCCGCAGGAACGGATGCAGAACGTATGGGCGAAATATGGGAACAAGTAGGTAACGATATCAAAACGGCTACGGAGCAATTTTCAAGTGACCACAACATCACCAGTAGAACAAAACAATAGCGCTGACCAACCACTTCCTGCCTCCTCACCTCCCCCCTCTACTGTACTTACGCAAATACATCATCAGGCTTACTCGGGGCCAATCCCTCCCCCTGCCCTACTTGAGCAATAAAATGAAACAATTCCTGACGCAGCAGAGCGAATTATTCGTATGGCCGAGAAAAATGCAGATCATAGGCAAGCAATGGAATCTGCGATTCTCGAAGCCAATATTGAAGCCGGAAAAAGAAAACACAAAGAAATAACAAAAGGTCAACTTTTCGGCATAATTTCTGTTCTCGCATCATTTAGTGTTGCAGCAATAGCTCTATTTCTTGGTAATCCTGCTACTGCTGCTACTATTTCCGGAACAACTGTAGTCGGGCTTGTTACCGCATTCGTAACAGGACAAAAACCTAGAAAACCCAAAAACAAACAAGAAAATAACGAAACAGATAATATTCCTGTCTCTCAGTAAATATCTAAGCATACAACCCTGACTATCTGCTAATGTGTATCCCAACAAAAAGCGCAACAATTACCCACACATAAAAAACAAGCGCAGCGGTTTTCAGGCTAATTCCCAGATTTATTTCTCATCAAACCAGTATCCATAGAAACTCAGAAAATACTCGACTCGTTAAAAAAAGCTGTAAAGAATGTCCTAGAGAAGAAAAAACGCTTGGGCCAATATGGGGCACGGGGTCTACGCTTACCTGGTAAACGCTTACAGGACAACGGTTACCATAAATCTGGAGATGCGCCGGTGAACGGTTACGAATGGGTGCAATACAAAAAAGTGATACGCTTTACATATTGTTAATCAGTTGATTTAATGCTCTAATTTAAAAACATAATGTCGAATGTCGAACAAGGAGCCTGCGCTTACCTCCTTGTTCGACATTCGATATTCAAATAACGTCTGTTGGTGTGCAATGATCCCGTTCATTATTTTTCAC
>JAFLJO010000105.1 GCA_022712975.1 Desulfocapsa sp. | reverse complement strand
CTACTCATTTGTTACTCCTTGGCTGTGGTTGTTGTCGAGGCAACTCAGCCTTGGAATAACAAATTACTGATCAAAAGGCGAAGCCTCTGATCTATGACCTTGCCCAGAGGGCAAGGTTTTCACTGTTGATAATAAAATTTTCACTCTTTTTCTTTGTAAAATTTATGATGAGAAAACAACACCAGAAGATGAAGAATTAAAATTTCAATGGCTAGAGGGCATTGATAATGATGTTTCTTTTCAAATGCGTTTGGCAGATTTATACAAAAATGGGATGTATGAATTTCTAGAAAAAAAAGTAACGGATTTTTCTACCTCTGATTTTGAGATCAAATATAAGCATTTAGATGAAAAAATAAAAGAAGATTTACTTAAAGACATCACCAAATTACGGCTAGAAAAAAATAACGAATTTGCTATAAAAGAGGTCTTTGATAAAAAATCTTTTACAGAGAATGCTAAAGTCGTAAAGCAAGTAGTTGAACTCTTGCAAGGTTTCAAAATACGCTACACAAAGAAACAACAATATCTTTCAGATTTCTTTGAGCTACTTTTAACAACTGGTTTAAAGCAAGAATCTGGTCAATTTTTCACACCTGTACCCATTGCACAATTCATTATCAAAAGTATTCCTGTTAATAGATTGATAGAGGAAAAACTTCAAAAGGGAGAGCAAAATAATCTATTGCCTTTTGTCATAGATTATGCCGCTGGGAGTGGTCATTTTCTTACAGAAATAATGCACGAAGTTCAACGTGCATTAGATCAAAAAGATTCTTCGAAATACATTTCTTCTACAGCAAAAAAAATAAGAAATTGGCAAGATGACCATTTTGATTGGGCTTTACAATATGTGTATGGCATAGAAAAAGATTATCGTTTGGTAAAAGTAGGAAAAGTTGGTTGTTACTTGCACGGTGATGGTTTGGCTAATGTTATCCATTCCGATGGATTGGGAAATTTTAAAGATACAGAAGAATACAAAGATCAGTTAGCAATTGCAGACGCAGACTTTCCAAAAGAAAATAAACAGTTTGACCTAGTGGTTTCAAATCCTCCCTATTCTGTCCAGGCATTTAAACAAAATGCACGCAGTTATTACACAGAAAAAGATTTTGATCTTTATGAAAGACTAACAGATAACAGTTCTGAAATTGAATGCTTATTTGTTGAGAGAACCAAGCAATTACTTAAAGATGGTGGGATGGCAGGTATTATTTTGCCGAGTTCTATTTTAAGCAATACTGGTATTTATACGAAAACCAGAGAAATTATTCTTCGGTATTTTGATATTGTTGCCATTACCGAGTTAGGCTCTAATACTTTTATGGCTACCGGCACAAATACAGTTACTCTGTTTTTAAGACGTAGAAACAATTACGACAGTATCAATTTAAAAAAATCAGTAGAAACGTTTTTTACCAATTTACAAGATGTAAATTTAAAAGGAATAGAAGAACTAGTTTCTAAGTATGTAGCTCATGTTTGGGAAGGTACTACATTAGATGATTATAAAACTTTATTACAAAAGCAACCTAATGAAGTCATAGAAAAACACGAAATTTATCAGGAATATCAGAAGAAAATAAAAACTAAAAAAGAGCACGAAAAGTGGAATAAAATTATAAAGTTAGAAACAGAAAAACTGTTTTATTTTATTATTTCGTATCCACAAAAAGTTGTTTTAGTTAACACTGGTCAGAAAAAAGAAGAAAAACAATTTTTGGGTTATGAGTTTAGTCACCGTAGAGGTAGCGAAGGTATACATCCAATACAAAGAGGAAAAAACATAGACGAATGTACGAGTCTTTTTGATGCTGATGTTTTTGATAATCCAGAAAAAGCTAGTACTTATATTTATAAAGCTTTTGAAGGCGATTTTGATTTTCCAATACACGAGAGTTTACAAAAGAATATTTCTCGTACTAGATTGGTAGATATGCTTACGTTCGACAGTATAGATTTTGATAAAAATATTTCACTTGTATCAAAAAAAAAAATAAAGATTGAGAGTAAGTACGACCAGGTAAAACTTGGCAATATTACTTCTTTAATTAAAAGAGGGAAGTCTTCCAAATATGGGAAGTCAAATATACAAATAATTAAGTCGGGACAAGCCAGGGGATTTTATGAGTTTGATTTTACTGAAAAACATTATGTGACTGAAAATTTCCAACTTGATGAAAGGCAGCTTCAAAAAGGAGATTTATTGTTAAATTCTTCTGGAGTCGGGACAGCTGGCAGAGTAACTTATTTCGATTTAGAAAATGATTTTGTTGTTGACGGTCATATCACTATTTTACGATTCATACGGGAGCTTGTGTCTCCTAAATACGTATTAAATATTTTTGGCAGAATTGGTTTTAAAAACTTAGAAAGTTTAGCTCTTGGACAAAGTGGACAAATTGAAATGTCAGTTGACACAATATCCAATTTTAAAATTCCACTTCCCCCTAAAAATATACAAGAAAAAATAGTTTCTGAGATGGAAGTTCTGGAGGAAAAAGAACAAAAGATAGCAGAGGAAATTGATAGTTTAAAAGACAAAATTAACGAGATTGTTGCATCTTTTTACAATAGCAAATGTAAAAGAGAAAAATTAGGAATATTGGCTACATTGATAACAAAAGGTTCTTCGCCGACATGGCAAGGAATTAGCTATACTCTCAACCCTGAGGTTCTTTTTGTTACAAGCGAAAATGTGAGAGAGGGATTTTTAGATCTTAGTAAAAAGAAGTACCTAGAAAAACGATTTAATGAAATCCAATCAAGATCAATTTTGCAAAAAAATGATATTCTAATAAATATTGTTGGAGCTTCAATAGGTAGGGCTGCAATTTATACACTTTCAGAAAAAGCAAATATAAACCAAGCTGTTGCATTGGTTAGGTTTAAAGAAAATATTCTTGAAATCAAACTATTAAATTATTTTTTGAATTCGATACATGCTTTAAATATATACAATTCTATGAAAAAGGATGTTGCTAGAGCCAATTTAAGTTTAAAGAATATTTCAGATATTAAAATCCCACTTCCCTCCATCCCAGAGCAGAAAAAAATTATCTCAGAAATAGAAAAATTCGAATCTAAAATTACCATCCTTCAAGCAACCATCAAAGATATTCCTCAACAAAAAGAAGCCATTCTCAAACAGTACCTATAGATTGGATTTTGTAAGAGAACAATTTCATACCGGAGCAAGCTTATCGTTCAACACCGGTGTTAGTGTCTATTAATTAAATGTATCGGAAAATCAAAGTTTCTGTGGGAGTTGTTCCTATGTTGCTTGCCGAAAACCGCATACCGAATACCTTCTGCCCGCAGGGCATCATGTACTCTACCACTCCAATCCACTCTGGATCATGGCTTACGATATTTTCCACTGGACGTAATTGATCGCAAGAAAGGATATTTTCTCCACGATCAAAAAATAAACAGCTGGTTTACATTTCACCATGCCCAGCACGATTAAGCCCTGTAAATTAAACACCCTAGGTGGAATAAACCGCCCCGCCCTGCTCCTGAACAATTACTTACAAAAAAAAATGATTTGATTTCAATAACGAAACAGACTATCAATTAAAAGAATAACTTATCGGAAGTTCAATCATAAATTATTTTATTGGAGATTATCATGAAAAACACAAACAAATTAATTCTTAGTGCCATTGTTCTTTTACTCAGCACCGGAGTTGCCCTTTCAAGCGCTTCTGCCAGTGGCCATGCAACAACAGAAGCTGCTGGGGAAGTTGTTGATTCTACCAAAGAAAAAGCAATTTGTGTAGCAAAAGAGCAGGCTGACAAAGCAGTAGATACTGGAATTAAAAAAGCAACAGAGACTCTAGACCCTACTGATGCAGTTAAAAAAGCTGTTGAATAACTTACGTGCCCAATCTGCTTTTCCATAAGCCATCGTCTCTTAGAGCGATGGCTTATTATCTCTTCTTTTATCCTGCCCTCTCCTGAAATTAGAAATTTACCCCATTCTTTTCTCACGGCTGTTTGTATTTTTCAATGAAGATTCTATCAGAGTATTTGGAATAATCGTTCTTTTCGATTATGATCTGTGAAATTTAATTTACCATACCCATATTCATTTTTTTTTACAGGTAAGCGAGATACGAGACTCCGAAATGCCTATTCTCGAACAAGTCCCTGGTCAATAACGGCTCAGTAACCCTTCTACCTGATTCCAATAAACTCTTCTAATACGAGATACTAATGACATATTCCCCAGGTTCCACCTATTCCGGCTTCACCCTGAAACAAGTGCAACAACTCGACGAAATAAAAGCTACAGTGTACCTCTTTCGGCATGACGTGCTTGGATGTCCATTGCTTGCCATAAAGAATGAAGACGATAATAAAACTTTTTCAGCATCTTTCAATACCATCCCCACGGATTCTAAAGGTGTTGCCCACATTCTGGAACACTCGGTACTCATGGGATCCAAAAAATATCCTGTAAAAGATGTATTTGGCGAGATCAATAAAGGCGGGCTCATGACATTCCTCAATGCCATGACCGGATCTGATATCACCTACTACCCCTTTGCCACCAGAAACAAAAAAGAATACTTTAATATAATGGATGTGTATATGGATGTGGTGCTGAATCCCCTTCTTGCACGATCCACCTTTGAACAGGAAGGATGGCATTATCATCAGGAAGACAAAGACGCCCCCCTGCAATACCAGGGAGTGGTCTACAATGAGATGAAAGGTGCCTTTTCAGACCCCATCCGCCTGATCTTCCATCATATCTTTGGTGGGTTGATGCCAAAATCCACCTACGCCCATGAATCGGGTGGAGATCCGAAAAACATTCCGGATCTCTCCTATGAAGAGTTCTGCGATTTCCACAAAACCCATTACCATCCATCAAATGCGACATTTTTCCTCTATGGCAATGCGGATCTTGGTGATGAACTCAGTTATCTTCAGGATAAGTTCCTCTCCCATTTCCCTGAAAAGGGAGAACGGGCAGAAGTGTTCCCTGGAGAAGAGATAAAGGAAATCACCTACATTGAAGACAGTTACAGTGTGGACTCAACAGATACCGCTGAAAAAACCTTCCTTGCTGTTGCAAGCAGGGTTTCAACGGTGCTGAATCGTGAAGAGAATGCAGCATTCCAGATCATTTCCAACATCCTCTACAACTCAGACGCATCTCCCTTGAAAAATATCATCATCACCAGTGGATTGTGCAAAGACTTTGGTGGGTTTTATCTCTCCACATCAAGCTTTAAAACCTTGATGGTTACCTATCTTGTGGGCAGTGATCCTGAAAAACGTGATGAATTCCTGAAATTATACAAGAAAACTCTCGCCCAAATGGTAGAAGACGGCTTAGAAGCAGAGCTTATTCTGTCGGAACTTAACAAATATGAATTTGCTGTAAGAGAAGAAGCGTGCAGAGCCCAGCGCGGGCTTGATCTTATTGGCAAGGCACTTCCAGCCTTTAAATACGGAACAGATCCATATGATGCGTTACAGATAGAAGAACTGTTTGCGACCATCCGTGACAAGGCAATGAAAGGAAAATACTTTGAAAAATTAATCAAAGAACATCTTCTCGATAACCCTGCCACAGTGGTAATAACCTTAAAGCCAGACCCTGAAAAACAGGCCCGCGATCAGGCTCGTGAAGCAGCCCAGCTTGAGACATATGAGAACAGTCTTGATTCGCAGGGCCGGGAAAAACTCATTGCCAGAACTCAGGAGCTAATGGAAAATCAGCAGCAAGCAAACAGTGTGGAGACACTTGCCCTGCTTCCTCAGTTACATTTAGGTGATCTTGAACGAACAGTAGATTTCCATCAAGTACATGTAGATGATATTGACGGGCACGAATTCCTCGTAAGCGAACTGGGCACCGACCATATTTCCTATATTGATATCGGCTTTGATATCTCCTGCCTCCCGTCCAAATATCTTCCCTGGCTTGAACTCTTTGGATCCATTGTCACCGAGATCGGTACTTCAAAAATGGATTATATGCATTTTGCCAGAGAAATCGGCATCTGTACAGGAGGGTTTTCCCATACATTCCAGTGTCATGTAAAAAAAGGTGGTGGAGGTGACTTTCGCCCCATACTCTGGTTTCAGATGAAATGTTTACCCGAATATCAGGAACGGGCTTTACAGTTGTTAAGCGATGTTTTCTCGGATCTTTCTTTACAGGACCTGGGCCACATCCAGGAAATCGTTGTGCGTGATTTTGCTTGGACGGAACATGGTGCCCAGAGCGAAGGTTATAATCTGCCCGCATCACTGGCCTTTGCTCAACTGAGCAAGGCAGGTTCCTGTAATGAGATGGTCTCTGGTGTCACCGCTTATCGCAGCATTAAAGAGCTTGCCCAAAACTATCCCAAATTTGAGCAGTCCTTTCTTGCAGGCCTTAAAGAGATGTCCGACACCATTTTTAATCGCAACAACCTGATCTTTTCCATCACCGCAGACGAGCAGGAAGTCAGCAGCTTCAAAGGTCTCTGTAGAGGCATGATCTCAGCTCTCCCTGATACTGTGCTTACAAAACAGGAACTGCTGCCGCCAGAATTGCCAAAACATGAAGCCCTTATCACCTCCGCAGAAGTCGTATATGCGGTACAAAGCGGAAACCTGCTGCCGGAAGGCAAAGGATATAACGGACATTTCGAGGTTCTGAAAACCTACCTCTCCCGTGATTACCTCTGGAACAGTGTGCGACAGATGGGCGGAGCCTACGGCTGCTTTATTCAGTTCAGCCATATTAGTGGTAATTTTGCAGTCATCAGCTATCGCGATCCACAGGTACGAAAAACCTATGACAGCTATGCGGCCATGTCTGAGATAGTTAAAAACCTTGACACACCACAGGAGGTTCTGCAGCAGTTGATCATTGGGACTTACGGAAACTTCACTCCACATCAGGCTTCAGCTGCCAAAGGTGCATCTGCCAGGAATGAGTATCTCAGTGGTATTACAACAGAATTCAAGCAGCAACGGATTGGGGAAATAATTTCAACCTCTGTCAAAGACATGTGCTCCTATGCAGATGCATTTGCAAATATGCAGGAACAGAGTCATCGGATGATTATTGGGAATAGGGTTAAAATTGAAGCAGACAGTGATCTATTTGATCAGATCGGTGAATTATAGGAACCACCGACTGAAGGATAAAGGAAAAGACATAAAAAATGACTACTGAACACTTTGACAAGGCAGCAGCTGATTATGACAAAAAATCACGCCGTATTGTTCTTGCTGATACAATAAGCAGTGCTATCAACAATCTGCCATTATCAAAACAAATGTGTGGTATGGAGTTTGGCTGCGGCACCGGGCTTGTTGGTATGGGCGTTGCTCCCTCCCTGTGCGAACTAATCGCTATTGATACTTCTCAGGGGATGCTTGACGTATTACAGCAAAAGGTTCTGGATCAGGGAATCACGAATATCCAGACCCTTTGCTGCGATTTTTCAGCTGACACTTACACCCAAAAGCATGACATTATTATCTGCTCCATGACCCTTCATCACCTTAAAGATGCAAAAGGTCTGCTTCTCCATTTTACAGAACTGCTCAATCCCGGTGGATATCTGGCCATTGCCGATCTTATAACAGAGGATGGCTCTTTTCATGATCCTTCCGCAAAGGGCATCTGGCATCATGGTTTTGACCCAAAAGAATTGACAACTCTTCTGGAAGGTTTTGCTATGGAAGATATCAAAAGTACAATCATCCACATCATTATCAAAAAAGCTCAGAAGAATAAAGAATTCCCGGTATTTCTATTAACCGGGCGAAAAAAATAGCTGATAAAGAACGCTGTACACTCCAGTTCCTTAGCAGCTGGTCTCAAACCTTTGATCAAGGTTTGGGATGACATTTCAGCATGGCTCACCCCATCTTCCTCAACCTCCGCCTGCAGCTTTCAAATCGTTTCCTAATCATCTGATAATGAAAGTCTAACCGAATTGAAATGATCCTCGTCTATGGTTCTGTACGATACATAAAAAAACTGTCTATTTTTATTTGACCATTCCAATTTACAACGGCTTCGTAATCCCAATCACGAAGAAAAAACATGCAATTTATCTATTTCCCCCTCATTTTCCTTTCGCTGTTCCTATATCCTTCTTTGGGGCAAAGTCAAAGTGTAGAGGTAATCGAACATTGGTATCATGAGGTTACTGCTGATAAGCATGAGTATTTTCTCTGGTCCATGACACCAGGGAACACCACAGTACGAATCTCCTCAAAAAAAGAACAGGAAGAAACTTCCCTCGTCTGTCTCCCAACTGGCGAGGTAACCCACTGGCAACATCAGGATGCAAATGGTACTTTTTTAACTGCAATCCGCACTGGAGAGAGTTTATCCATCACTGGAAAAAGAGATGGGAAAGAAATTCTAAAACGCTTTGAGCTTGATGAAAAGCCCTGGTATCAGTTTCTGTCATTCTCACTACGTTCTTTTCTGGCAGACAAAAACGCACAGACAATCACTTTCTGGATGCTTCGTCCAGACACACTGGAACCCTTCCTGCTTGAAGCCACAAAAGTTGGCATCGAAACTATCCAGTACCTTCGAGAGCCATTATCTGCCGTAAAAATAAAAGTTTCTCCGCATGGGTTTATGGGGAATTTTTGGCATGCTCACTACTGGTACCGTCTTCCTGACTTTCTCTTTATCATGTATCGGGGTACCCACGGAGGTCATCTAACGTCCGAGACAATTATTACTCTGGATGAGTACAGAAAACTTTAAATTGGATTGTCAGGAACGGGAGCTAAATAACTTGAACATATTACGCCGCAATTTTTTCGTCACCTGTACCTGGAAAAACTTTGCATACTACCAGTATGTAACGTTTTTTCAGGTACAGGTGGCGGAACAAAGGGCAAGTAAGATGTTCAAGTTATTTAGTGTACGTTCCTTAGTAGCTTATCTCCCTCAAAGGGGTACTGAAAAGAGTACCGGCTTACAGCTCAGCACCAGTGTTAGAATTATTTTACAAGGAAAACCTTAATGATACCATTTCAGGCAATGAAACCCTTCTTCAAAGGAAGAGTCCCCGGCCAGCTTATTATTCAGTATACCAACCAGTGTAATGCTGATTGCCCCCAATGCGGGATGAAGCGCTCAGCAGCCATCGACCGAAATACGCTCCCCACTGACCAGGTAAAGCAACTTATTGACAGCGCTGCTGAGAAGGGGTTCCAGGCACTTTCACTCACCGGTGGCGAGCCTCTTCTTCATCTGGATACTCTGTTAGAGTTAGTTGATCATGCACGTCAGGCCGGCATTTCTCATGTTCGAACTGGAACCAACGGCTACATTTTTCAAGGATCTGACAAACCCGATTTTGAAAAACGAATCCATCGGATTGCTGAAGGAATCAGCAAGAGTGGCCTCTCTTCCTTCTGGATCAGTCTTGATTCTGCGAATCCCGAAGACCATGAGACCATGCGCGGCTTGCAGGGATTGATTAAAGGAATTGAAAAGGGGCTTCCCATTTTTCACGCCCACAATATTTACCCTTCCGCAAATCTTGGAATAAATCGAAATACAGGTGGTAAGAATCCTCTTCTCTATCAAAAGAATCTTGAAAGTGAGGTTTTTTTTGAACTTTTCAAGGAGGCGTTCAGAAAATTTTACACGTTCACTCTGGATCTCGGTTTTACTACTGCCAGTGCCTGCTACCCAATGAGCCATGAAGAAGAGGGAACCGAAACAGAACATGCACAGGGGAAAAGCAGTCAGGACATATCCACCTATGGCGCGACCTCAACGGATAGAGTGATTCATTTCAGCCCCAGAGAAAAAGGACTCATTTTCCAAGCCCTTTACGAGACCATCCCTGAGTTTCGTTCTCAATTACGGATTTTCACACCTCTTTGCTCCCTCTACAACCTGATCCGGCAATACAGAGACGGCAAGGAATCACTCTATTCCTGTCATGGAGGAAAGGATTTCTTTTTTATTGAGTGCGGACAGGGGAAGATTCATCCCTGCGGCTATCTAAGTGATAGTTTCCCTGAGCTACCGAATGTACATAAAAGGTCTCATAAAAAAAGTGACTGTAATCGGTGTGAATGGGAATGTTTTCGAGATCCCTCTGATCTCATGGGACCATTTGCAGAATTGTTCACATCACCCTTTAAATTGCTGGCTAAACTTGTACACAACCCTCAATATTACAAGATATTACGAAAAGACTTACACTATTATGGTGCCTGTAATTATTTTGATGGGAAATTACCGCCGGATTATACAAAACTTCAGAAATTCTCCAAGGGTTTATGAGCGCAAATATGAAGCCAATGCATATTATCAGGAATAGGAACGATCAACAGGAATGGTTGCAGAAACCCGGATATAAGATTGACCTGCACTCCCATACCCGCTTCTCCTCAAAGCCTACAAATTATCTGACGAAAAAACTTGGCATAGGAGAGTGCGTCACCGATCCAGAAGATGCTTACCGGGACGCACTGGATATGGGCCTCTCCATGTACACCTGTACAGACCATGATACCATTGACGGAAACCTGCTGCTGCGGAGTAAGGGATATCAGGTTCCGATCTCTGTGGAGGTGACAGCCTCATTCCCCCACAACAACCATAAAAAGCGTTGCAAAATCCATGTGCTGACCTACGAGTTGAATCCGAAAAGAGCAGAAGCCATCTTTAAAGACATAGGGAAACTGCGCCGGAATATTTATGACCTGATACACTATTATGATCAGCATGATATCCTTTATATGCTTGCTCACCCGTTTTATTCAGTAAATGACCGGATCACAGTCGACATGTTCGAACAAATGTTACTCCTCTTTGATCATTTTGAAATAAATGGTTCAAAAGGTGAAAAAACCAATAAGGGCCTTCAGTGTATTATACAGAATCTGACTCCTGGGATGCTTGAACAATTAGCGGATAAACACAGCCGGATAATTACTCATCCCAAGATCGACTGTTACAGAAAACAGTGCTCCAAGGCAGGCCAGGATGCCCATATCAAACGCTACGTTGGACGCTCATTCACCTACAATCCGGATGCTGTTTCCATCAGAGATCTTTTTGAAACGCATAGTTCTAAAAATATTGCTGTGGTACGAAATTCTCTTCCGGAGAATTTGAATTTTGTCCTGTACTCTGTGGGGATTGACCATAAGGTTAAAAACAATATTGACCTGGAAAAAACCATCTCTCAGGATAAACGACTCTCAGCTGTATTTTCCATGTTAACCAGCAAGTACCTGCCAGTACCAACAATTATAGGGAAATTGAGTTGTCTGCTGAAAAGATTCGTCCAAAAGGAAAAGAATGCCATAGGCAAACTCGATCAGGATGAACCCCTTTCTCTCCTTTTGCAATCCATACAGAAGATTCCCTTCAATGAATTTAAAACAGCAGAGAATGAAAGTATTTCCAAACAGTTTTTCCAACTTATGCAGAAGAGTATTGATGCTGCTATTTTATCTTTTATTAACCAAAAAGTACATACACCGGTGCGCACAATTCTTTTTAATCCATGCCGTACCCTTGGAACCATCATTGATCTTGAAAAATTAATCCTTCCCTATGGTATTTCTGTCAGGATTTTTGATGAAACCCGCTCCTTTACAAAAAAAGTCACAAAGTCACTCTATCCAAACGGTTCAACGCAGACCATACATGTCGCTCATTTTTTTGATACATTTCATGAGATAAACGGCCCTGCCAGATTTGCCCAGGAACTTGCAGCCCTCTCTTCAACAAGTGAAATTGATTACAAAGTACTTACCAGTGGAAACCAGACGAGCCAGTTTGGTGAGCATGTTTTCCCTACAACTATGTCCTTTACTCCGGAATTGTACCCAGATCAAAAGCTACAGATTCCGTCACTGGTCGATGTGATTAATCATTGTTACAAGGAGGATTACACGCACTTTCATGCTGCAACTCCAGGCCCTTTGGGGCTGATGTCCCTTTTTGCTGCCAAGCGCCTCTTCAAAGTACCTTTCTTTGTCACTCATCATACTGATTTTGCAAGATACCTGGGAAGCTATACACAGGATATCCATATGGAGGAGGCAGTATGGGAGCTATTGAAACAATTTTACTCCCAGGCCGATATTGTTTTTGTTCTTTCCTGTGATTCAAAGAACGATCTTATTCACCATGGTATTGATAAAAATAAGATACGTCTTTTTCAAAGAGGAATAGATACCAAACGGTTTCACCCTCCACGTGCCAAACGTTCAACAGAGGACTTTACGCTGGTCACTTCCTGCCGCATGTCAAAAGACAAAGGACTGGAATACCTGATTCCAACTATAAAGAAGCTATTAGGGAAACGAAAGGACATCTGCTGGAAGTTTATTGGAGATGGCCCATATAAGGAGACCTTCCGCCATGAATTAAGTGGTTACAATGTTCTCTTCACCGGATTTCTCACGGGCGAAACCTATGTAAAGGCTTTGCAAAATGCAGATCTTTTTGTCTTTCCATCCATTGCAGATACTTTTGGTCAAACACCTATGGAAGCACAGGCCTGTGGTGTTCCTGTCATTGTTACCAACAGGGGAGGCCCTAAGGACAATGTCCTGGATGGAGAAACAGGTTTGATAGTAGAAGGGAAGAGCAGCAGTGCGCTGTTAAAGGGAATAGAAGCAGTGCTTGATAAGGATCTTCTTCAGCAAATGGGAAAGCAGGCACGTTCCTTTGTCGCAGAGCGGAGTTTTGAGAATGCGTTTCGGGAGTTATGTAAACATTACACACTGTGATTTAAAAAAGCAGGTGTATCGCCCTTTCTCTCTCAGGAGAGCTATACAACTCGCCCCAAAAACAATGGAAATATATTTAATTGACGCTATTGGCCCATTTTTTCGTAACTATAAAAAGCGAAATATCAACTGGTCAAAGATTCCCTTCCAATCCTTTTTCGGAAAACCCAGAAAAACCCGTTTGCTCTTCAACACAGTTCGCTCTGATCTCGACCTGTTCTGCAGAAGAGTGAAAAAGGTTGGATATAACTGCGTAAGTTTTGATGATGTCTCCCATCTCGCCCCTGATCCCTGGATAGAACCGGAAGTCAATCAGGCAATTCGAGACCTTCAGAAAGAATATCTCGAGTTGTTCGCCATCTGTAAAAACCATGGCCTGGGAATCTACCTGACCATGGATATCCTCTCCCTTACCCCTGGCGTGCAAGAAAAAATACGGGGTCGGGGGCGACGAAAACGTGCAAACCAGTTTCTGAAGCGACAGGTTGTAACCATTCTCACAAGCTTTCCCGAAATCAATGGTATTATTTTCCGAATTGGCGAATGTGACGGCAAAGACGTCAAGGGCATTTTTAAAAGCGAGCTGTTGCTTCGTACTTCCGCCCAAGTCAACCGTATGCTTCACGACCTACTGCCTCTATTTGAGAAACATCAAAGGCACCTTATCCTGAGAAACTGGACAGTGGGAGCACATCCGATTGGCGATTTCAACTGGCATCGGGGTACCACTACCAGAGTACTTAAGAATATACAGAGTCCCTGGTTTATTCTTTCCATGAAATATGGTGAGACGGATTTTTTCCGTTACATTCCTCTGAACAAACATTTCTTCCGGGTTCCGGTGAAAAAAATCATCGAATTACAGGCTCGGCGTGAATATGAGGGCAGTGGTGAATATCCATCTTTTGTCGGCTTTGATTACTCAAAATATCAGCAGGAACTGCTCTCGGCACCCAATATGGTTGGAATAAGTGTCTGGTGTCAAACTGGTGGCTGGGTGCCTTTTCGCCGTTTGTCCTATCTGGAGCCAGAAGCTATCTGGAATGAGATAAACAGCTTTGTCACGTTGAAAATTTTCAAGGAGAACATGACTGTTTCACAGGCTGTGAAGGCGATGGCCCCGGAAATAAACTGTGCACATCCGGAGCTCCTCTTGGAGTTACTCAATTTAAGTGACCAGGTAGTAAAAGAGCTTCTCTATACACCAGAGCTGGCTGAACGCAAACTGTTTTTCCGCAGAGTTCGTGTCCCCTCCCAGCTTTCAGTCTTCTGGAATAATATCTTTATCAATCATTCGGTTCGAAAGATGATGCGTGCATTAGTCGGGGATGGAAAGGAATGTGTTGAGGCTGGATATGAAGCATTATCCAAGATCAACCGTATGAAGCAACTGACTAGAGAACTCGGTCTTAGAGTTGAGGATATCGAGTATATGGATGACACCTTTGGTCTGCTGGCATTGGCAAGGGAATACTATTTTCTTCCCTACAGTGAGGAGGTAAAATACAGGATCAAGGTTGCCAAAAAAGAATACAAACGCAAATACCCCAGCGGCAGTCGCCCGCGATACCGGATCAAGACCAACTTCAGCCCTTTCACCATGCACAGCCGTCATCTTCGCTGGCTGCTCCGTATTCTCCTTCGCGACAAACGTGGCTATCGAGTGCTAGATCATCTATTGATCCTGCACCTACTTGCATATTCCATGCGTTTTCTCTTCTTTCTACGCCCGGGAATCCTGCCTAAATTTATCAGGGACAAAGCCATGGGGATAGAAACCATTTTTCGATGACAGAACCTTCTGGCGACGAAAGTGGCCGTATTTATTCCTGAGCAAAATAACAGACAATAAAAGAGCCACAAAACTCTTAGTCGATGCCTGGAATATGATTCCAAAACGTTGCTTTTAAAAACCTGTTTTATTTCACAACGCATGCTGGCAGCATATCTTTTGAGCTTATATCCTGCACCTTCAACAGACCCTGTTTTTTGCAGAAGAGTGGTTCTTTTTTTGAGAAGACCTTTATGTTTTGCCAGCACAAACCCAAGCCATAAGGAATTAGCCCCATATGACAAACACAAGCGAAAAGAAAACCTTTATTCTGGACACCAATGTTATCCTTCACGACTCTGCCTGCATCAACCACTTTGCTGAACACGATATTGTCGTCCCCATTACCGTTATAGAAGAACTTGACAATTTCAAAAAAGGGAATCAGACAATCAATTTTCATGCCCGTGAGTTTGTCAGAACCCTCGACAGCCTGAGTGCAAACAAACTTCTGAACGGTGGAGTATCCATCGGTTCCGACAAAGGTCGTGTTTCCATCAAGCTTGAACAGGAACTACACCCTGACCTGAATAAACATTTTCCAGCAGAAAACAAACCGGATCACCAGATCCTTAATATCGGATACCACCTGTTACAAAACGACCCTTCCCGCTCTTTTTTTCTGGTGAGTAAAGATGTCAACCTGCGGATGAAAGCAAAAGCAGTGGGACTTATGGCTGTTGACTACACCACAGATCATGTCAAGGATATCGGAGCCATATATACAGGTTGTCGCTGTGTCGACAAGATCGACGCCAGTCTTATTGAGAGCATCTACAGCAGTAGAGATGGAATAGAAGCAACAGAGTTGAAACTTGATTCAGCATTACAAAACAACGAATATCTTGTCTTACGAAATGGGACAACATCTGTCCTGGCCAGCCATTCTGCTCAGAAAAATGCAATCACTGCCATTAGCAAAAAAACGGTATACGGTATTACTCCCCGCAATGCTGAACAGACCTTTGCTGTACATGCCCTGTGCAATGACAATATACCTCTGGTCACCTTATCCGGCAAAGCAGGTACCGGAAAAACTCTGCTGGCACTTGCCGCAGCCTTGGAGCAACACAGCAAATATCGTAAAATTCTGCTTGCCCGCCCAATAGTCCCCCTTTCCAATAAAGATATTGGCTACCTTCCCGGTGATATTCAATCCAAAATTGGACCATACATGCAACCTCTTTACGACAATCTTTCAGTCATTCGTAATCAATTTCCAGAGCAGAGCGAAATGCACAATAAACTGCATCATTTCCTTGAGGATGAAAAACTGATTATTGAGCCCCTAGCCTACATCCGGGGACGTAGCCTTGTGAATATGTTCATGATTATAGATGAAGCCCAGAACCTGACGCCCCATGAAGTGAAAACAATTGTTACCAGGGCAGGAGAAGAAACAAAAATTGTTTTTACAGGTGATATTCATCAGATCGACCACCCATATCTGGACAGTCTTTCAAACGGTCTGAGCTATCTGATAGAAAGGATGCAGGGTCAACACCTATATTCACACGTTACTTTACAAAAAGGAGAACGCTCAACACTTTCCATGCTGGCTAGCGACCTGCTTTGATGAAGTTCCCCTTTTGAGTACGGCCAACATGCAGGCGCCGAGAATCTCGGAGTTGACACTATTCAGAGAGCAGGTGCATCTCCGTTCCGGGGAACATGATGCCCTGCGGGCAGAGGGTATTCGGTAATCGGTATGAGGTGTTCAAAAGCGACATAGGAACGATTCCCACAGAAACTTTGATTTTCCGTTCCAGCATGAACATCTACAAACATTGCCAGAAAAGTGATTAACATCACAAATCCAACATAAAAAACAAACAGTGTGGTTCCTGGATCAGGTGTTGTCCGTTTTTTGTCTTTTTTCCCGCTTGCCATTTTTTCTTTTTCCTTTTCTCTGATAATCCAAATTTTATATGATGAGTAATAAAAGACAGAACCATGACAAAGGAGGGAGTGAATGATGACAATTTGCGCTTGAAAAATGACACATTATGACAACATGCCAGTGGTGTCCGGTTTAAATTCTGCGAGAGAATCATAGGCTGCTTTTTAAAATGTCTACGATAAGAACCAGAAACAAAAAAAGTTGGGCACATTACGCCCAACTTTTTTTCGCCATCTGTGCTTGAAAAGGAACTTACAATATGCGTCTTGTGATAGGCAGATAACTTTTTCTATGCTAATACACCATTGAAGGGAATTATTTTCGGGACAGATACAGACTATTCAGAGTATGGAGAAAAATGGTATACACAATTGCACTGGTGGAAGATGACGAAACCCTGCGCAACAACTACGCCCAAGCTCTGATACGCGATGGCTACTTTGTAAACAGTTACAGCTCCAGACCCGAGGCAAGCAAAGCCTTTGCACGGAAACTTCCCGATCTTGCTATCCTTGATGTGATGCTGCACGATGAAATGGAAGGTGGGTTTGACCTCTGCCGAGAATTGCGAAACCTCTCTCCTACCCTTCCCATTATCTTTCTCACCGCCAGGAATTCTGATCTTGACCGTGTTTCAGGGCTGCGGCTTGGTGCATGGGATTATCTCACCAAAGACACCACCACTCTTGATTTTCTGCCCGTTCGCATTTCAGCACTGTTCAAGATGCTGGAGGCAATTTCAGGATCTGTGCAACAAAAGCAAAAAGATGAAACCATCATCAATCATGGCTCGCTACAAATTGATGATGAACGAAAACAAGTACAATGGAAAGAGAAGATGGTCAGTCTGACACTCACAGAATTTTGGATTTTAAGCGCGTTGGTCTGCCGGCCCGGTCATGTAAAATCACACGATCAGCTCATGGCCGCAGCAAATGTAGTGGTTACCAACAATGCCATTGCCGCCCATGTTCGACGAATCAGAGAAAAATTCCGTGAAACAGACCCGGACTTTGATGCCATCTGCGCCGAATATGGCATGGGATATCGCTGGCTGGAAAAATAATCCGTTATTTCTTTCCAGAAATCTAAAGATAGAACGAACCGGTTCAAAAACATTCTTCCAGGCAAAAAGGGTCCCATTTCACACAATTCAGTGGTTTGTTTGACAAATATGCCCATGCTGGCAATTCATAATAACAACCTGTCCGCTTATCAGCTTTCTGGTAGCATCCTTCACCCCGACAACCACAGGGATACCTTTCTCACGACCAACAATGGCAGCATGTGAGGTAAGCCCCGGTTGTTCGGTGATGATTCCTGCTGCATCGCTCATGCTTTCTATCATGGAATTATCCGTATCATGTATCACCAGAATATTCCCGGCTTTAAATGCATCCAGGCTGCTATATTCATCCACAACGATAACTTCTGCGGTAACAATTTCCTTCCCTATTCCTCGACCATTAAGGTTAATATCTCCTACTACTTGGATCTTCAGCGTATTGGTGGAACCGACTACCTTAAATGGAATACCGGCTGTAATTACTATGGTGTCACCCTGCTGCATTAGATCGTTTTCCAGTGACCGGGCAATCGCATCATCAAAAAGTTCACTCTCTGAATCCTCACCCCGAACTTCAAGGGGAATCACCCCCCAGAGTAGTTGCATCTGCCGCCTGACATATGACTCTGGACTTAAGGCAATAATGAATGGTCGTGGACGATGCCGTGATACCATTCGAGCTGTCATTCCACTCTGCGTTGCAGCAAGAATGGCATGTGCTTTTAAATCATGGGCAATGGCACAGGCTGCATAACAAATGGAATTGGAGATAGTTTTAGTGGAATAGCGGGCTCCTGAGCTGAGCAGTTGTTCATACGGTAGAGCTGCCTCTGAAATCTCAGCATTTTTTACAAGAAAGCGAACTGCCTCCAGCGGATACTCACCCACCGCAGTTTCTGCTGACAGCATTACAGCATCGGTTCCATCAAAAATGGCATTGGTTACATCACTGGCTTCAGCTCTTGTAGGTCTCGGATTATTGACCATTGATTCGAGCATCTGGGTGGCAGTAATAACCGGCTTGCCCTGGCGATTAGCCATCTGGATAATTTCCTTTTGAATAACCGGAACCTTCTCCGGTGGCAGCTCCACCCCAAGATCACCTCGAGCCACCATGAGACCATCTGAAAGATCAAGAATTTCCTCCAGATTATCCAATGCCTCCTGATTTTCAATCTTTGAAATAATCTGCTGCCTGCCTCCAACCTCTTCAATAACACGGCGAACCTCCAGAACATCTTCGGCCTTACGCATAAATGATGCTGCGATGAAATCAACACCCATTTCACAGCCAAAATGAATATCCGCAACATCCTTATCCATTAATGGCGGCAGATTAACTTTGACACCGGGTAAGCTTACGCGTTTATGTTCTCCAAGATAACCACCCACAAGTACTTCAGTCCGAATATCATTGCCGTGTATACTCAAAACGCGCAAAGCCAGCTTTCCATCGTCTAAAAGAATGTTGTCACCACTATTCACATCATCGGATATACCAGAATAATTCACTCCAATTCTTTCGGCTGTTGCCGTAACGTCTTCAGTTGTCAAAAAGAATGTCTGTCCTTTATCAAGGAAAACGGTTCCACCTTCAATTGCACTGGTGCGGATCTCAGGACCTCGGGTGTCAAGAAGAATGGCGGTTTCGCAATCTGCCAATTTCCTGGCTTCTTTAATAGCATCAATTAAAGCGGCTTGTGATTGATGGTCGCCATGGGATAGATTTATGCGAAAGACATTAACACCAGCAATAATAAGATTGTGGATCTGTTCCACACTTTTACTGGCAGGACCAAGTGTTGCGATAATTTTTGTTTTTATCATTCTTTCCTCTCTCATTTCAATATAGTTACTATATCCTGATCATACGCAACCCAATCTGACCGTGAAAATATCAGGTAAACCGATGTTTTTTGCATATGGCAGAACTCAATAAATCACATACGGCCATGCCGGATAATTGAAAGCAGTAACCAAAACCCCATAACTCCTGCTACAAGGAACCCTGCCAGACCGATGATGGGTATACCGTTCCATTTTGGTGGAATTTCAGACAAAATAATCAGGGATGAACCGATAATCTGCGCAGCCAGAACAATGGCAAAGGCAATACGGTTGGAAACCTGATCAAGTGCCTTTGCAAGCCTTCCCAGTCCACGATGCTCAAACTCAAGCTTCATCTTTCCAGCACGCAGTTGCCTCAAAATACTTCGGGCTTCTTCCGGCATCTCTTTAATAAGCTTCAGGTATTCCCCACTGGTCTCACTCATTTCTTCGGCAATACGACTAGGCCGGAAACGCTCTCTTTTGACCTTTTTAATATAGGGTTCAGCCAGCTTGATGAGCTCAAGATCCGGGTCGAGCAGTAAACCGATACCCTCAATCGCAGAAAGTGCCTTAATCATCAGGTAGAGGTTCGGTTTCATGCTGAGTTTGTGACGTTGGACAAGATCAAGGAGTTCCTGCAATATTTTCCCGGCCTCTACGTCTTTTAGAGGCAGGTACAGATAACGATCTAAGAGGTCAGCAAGGTCACGGCTAAGTGCAGCATGATTAATCTTGCCAAATTGAGTAGTTATACTCAGGACACCATCTGTTATCTTGCGATCATTTTTTGTTACAATGGAGATCATTAAGTCAGTGAAATCTTCCCGATCGTTTCGACTAATCCGTCCCATCAGACCAAAATCAATAAAACAGGTAATGTTGTCAGGAAGAATAAAAATATTGCCCGGATGGGGATCTCCGTGGAAAAAACCATGTACAAACACCTGTTCCATAACCAGGTTCGCACCACGTTCAGCGATCAAGCGCAAGTCATAGCCCTTACTGCGCAACTCATCAACCTTTGAGGTTTTAATCCCATTAATGTATTCCATGGTCAGAATACGCTCTGTACTTAATTCTGAATAAACAAGTGGAACGTAAATGGTTTTATTATCACTGAATTGTCGGGCAAAACGCTGGACACTAGCTAGTTCTACCGTATAGTCAATCTCAAGTGACAGGCTCCTTGCAAACTCCTCAACCACAGCAGATGGCCGGTGCCCTTGTAGTTCTTCCACATATTGCTCCATGAGTGAAGCAAGATGTGCCAGAATCTCCAGATCAACGGCAATGATGTTCTCGATGTCCGGCCGTTGAACCTTGATCACCACTTCATTTCCGTCCTGGAGGCGTCCCCGATGAACCTGACCTATGGATGCCGCCGCCATGGGTTGTTCGTCAAATTTCTGAAATAACTCACTTGGTTTTTTGCCGGTTTCAGCAAGAAAAATCTCTTGTACTTCGGCAAAGGAGAAAGGCGGAACATTGTCCTGCAACTCTGCCAACTCATTTAAATACTCAGGCGAGATAAGATCAGGACGAGTGGAGAGAACCTGCCCCAACTTGATAAAAGTCGGGCCCAATTCTTCAAGCGCCATACGCAACCGTTCAGGACGGGAGTGTTTCTCGATTTCTTCCTGTGGCTTTCTGTTGATCATCCTCAGGCCGGTTTCCAGGTACTGATCAATACGCAGCCCTTCAACAAGATCATCAAAGCCGTATTTAAAGATAATCCGTATTATTCGCTGGTATCGCTTGAGATGTCTGTAGGTTCGACCAATAGCCCTTATTTTTCTAATACTGATCATAAATTCACATCGTTGGGTTGCTTTGTTATGCCGCTGGATTTTTATTCAAGGCAATTTGTAGTTCTTCAACCTGCCGACGTAAATTTTCAAAGTCTGCATTGGTAGGGATGTCGAGATTTTTGATTTCCCTTTCTATTATTAGACTGATTTTGAGATCTAAGGAATCCTTAATCGAGTCAGTTTTTTTGACCAGTTCCCGAACAAATTCTTTACCCTCGTCTTCTTGGATTTTGCCCCGCTTCACAAGGTCATCCTTCAGTGCTTCAATTTTTTCCTTAGTGAGGAATGCAGCCCCAATGCCGGTGTATGCAAGATGTTTCAACAATTCTTTCATGATACCCTCCTTGTGTGGATAGATTAATGATCGAGTCTTTATTGCCTTACAGTATGTTACCCTGTTTTTTTCAATAGTAAAAGGACATGATGCCCTGCGGGCAGTAGGTATTGGGTTTTCGGTTTTCAGTTTTCGGAAACAGACATAGGAACAATTTCCACAGAAACTTTGATTTTCCGATACATGAACATATCCGGTGCCCTGTGAGCAGTTAGCCTTTTTCTTTGTTCTTTCTCCTGGTTTTGGGTCTCTTTCCGACAATGATTAAACCGGTCGACCCGGTAAAGCCCAATATAAAAAAGCTCCCAGCCAGCAAAACTTCATCTGCATTTTTGGGAAGGCAGTTCGGCGCAGTCGCTATCTGAACTTCCTGTTTTACTTCCCCATGACGATCCTCAATTGTTGCCCCAGCAACAATCTCCTTAAAGGGCCACAGTACCCAGAGGCTACCGATGAGAAGACCGATGAGAAATGCCATGGTGGCAGAACGATATCGAGCCAACAAAAAGTTGAGAAAACGTGCAAAAAACACAATCCCTACTGCCATGCCTGCAGCCAGGGAGGCAAGCCAGACAACAGAGGATAGATCTACTTGTCCGGCTCCAAGTCCACGCTGTAGGTCAGTTAGTTTGTTTAGAACATTTTGATACTGACCCATAATGAGCATAATATAGGAACCACTGAGACCGGGAAGAATCATCGCACTGATGGAAATCGCACCTGTCAGCAGAGCGAACAACAGGTTATCGGACCTGGCCACGGAATCAGGAATGATAAACGATACGCCAAAGGTCAGTAAAACCCCCGGAATGATCCAAAGCAGCACGAGACCACGTCTGTCCATCATAGCCCACGGAATCGCAATCGAAGGCAATAGGAGACCGACAAAAAAAGCCAACGTTGGGGAGTAATGTACTTTTAGCAGGTAATCAACCAGAATAGAGGTCGACATTATTGCTCCAATGGCTCCAACTGCCAAAAGTACTAAAAACTTCACATCCAAACGTTCCCATTCCGCAATAAAATCATCTCTCCCTTTTCCTCGAAAACCGCTTGAGATAAAACGAAACAGAACGGCACCCGTTTCCAATCTCAGCCCACTGATGGCATCGATGATACGATCAAAAATTCCCAGTATAAGAGCAAATGTTCCTCCAGATACCCCAGGGATTATATTGGCGATACCGACCATGCCACCCTTGATAACTATGATAATAAATTCCCGTAGTGATGTTTGAGGGCGTACGTTTTGCTGAGCCATTAGTTCTCTCTCTGCCAAGGTTCAATGAAAAATCATATGATCCCAGCGTAGTTATTTCAATATAATTGAAGCCGATATTATATTCTCTTGATTGCTCTTTTGTAGACGAAATTTTTTTCTTTTTTCCCGACCGCAACGCCAACTACAACCAACTCTTTGTCTCTCACCTGATAAACCAATCTGTAGCCAGCTTGTCGAAGTTTGATTTTGTAACAATCTTTCATTCCGTTAAGTCGAGTTGATTCTTTGCGAGGTTTTGTTAATCGCTCAGCCAGTCGTTTTTTTAAAATAGACCGGACGGAAGAATCGAGTTTAAACCATTCTTCCTGGGCGGCGGTTTTGAATAGAAGTCTATAGTTCATCGAGTGACACTTCGATTTCTGGCATGTCCAAACGTTTTCTGACTATTGCTGCCAGCTCGACATCTTCGAGTCTATCCATCAGTAATTCATAGGCTTCTGCTGGAACAGCATAAAATACCGGCTGGTTACGATTGAGTATTGCAACCGGCGCACCGTCTCCCTGCGCAACAACTGCCATTGGGTTTTTTTTAAGTTCGGAAATCCCAGCGCATACGTCTGCCAAAACTGAATGTGTTGTTGTCATACTTTCACCATTTAATCCTTAAAGAGGTCTCTTAACTGGTCTTGCAACAACCTACCTAATACCAATTGCAAGGCAAAGAGACAAGCAAAAAAGGGACAGATTTATGTAACTATTTTACTCACAACATACTGCTCCCATTTCCTCCTCTAATTTCGACATTATTGTCGCACGAACTCTTAATATGTCGAATGGAAGACATATTCAAAGAGAACAGTGCTAAAGTAACCAACTACTATCGTGAACAAAATAGCTACCTCTCTTTCTGGCTCACTTACTGCATCCACAAATATCTCCACGACAAAAAACAATTAAAGAAGTACAATCCGCCATAAACACACAAGCCAACCAGGAGGTACCATGCCAGTAGTTGAAGCAAAGCAACTGGAAAAGACATACATAGCAGGAGATATTGCCGTAAAGGCAATACAAGGTGTAAGTTTTACCATAGAACAAGCCTCTTTTGTTTCCTTTGTCGGACCATCCGGCAGTGGCAAATCTACTCTGCTAAACATGATCGGATGTCTCGATCCTCCAACCAAAGGCAGCCTTCAGGTAATGGGCAAAGACATCACCATTCTCACCCGCAAACAGGCAGCGATTTTTCGGGGAAAACACATCGGTTTTGTCTTTCAGGATTTTAATCTGATCCCTGTTCTTACTGTCTTTGAAAATATAGAATATCCCCTGCTGATGGTGCAAAACTGGCCTAAAAAGAAACGAACTGAGCAGGTGAATAATCTTTTAAAAGCTGTTGGCATGGCTGATCAGGGACATAAATTCCCTAGCCAGATATCCGGTGGACAAAAACAGCGGGTTGCCGTAGCAAGAGCACTCGTCACCAACGCCAGCCTTGTTCTTGCCGATGAACCCACAGCAAATCTGGACAGAACAACGGCCAACAATATCATTGAGCTTATGAAAAATATGCGTGATGAATTTGGGACAAGCTTTATTTTCTCTACCCATGATCCAAAAATAATGAATAATGCGGAAACCATATTCACTCTGGAAGATGGACAATTACTGAATAATGGTGGAGGAAATCATGTTTAATATTTTCAATCTTGCATTACGCAATCTCAGACGTTATATGCGGCGAACTCTCCTGACCTCCACTCTCATCACTCTCGGCGTGGTTGCGGTGCTTCTTTTTATTTCCATTGCCGGTTCTTTCAAAAACATGATGATTGGACAGGTCACAGATTCCATGCTTGGACATATGCAGATACACAAAAAAGGGTATATGGCTTCCATGGACAGTTTGCCGCTCGATAAGAATATGAAGGGCAAACAGCTCCAAAAGGTAACAGATGAACTTGATCAGAATAGTAATATCGAGGCTTACTCCATGCGAATTAAGCTTGGCGCAATGTTCAGTAATTATAAGGAAACCACCAATATTCGTCTGAATGCAGTGAACCCGGAACAGGAACTGAAAACTGTCCCCATGCTTGCCAAGCGAATCATTGAAGGCAAGAAAGAAGGTCTTATTGCAAAGGGTGAGATACTGGTTCCTGAGCTGATTGCCAAAGGAATGAAGGTTACAATTGGTGATTCAATTGTCCTTGTTGCTACCAACAAAGATGGGTCAGTAAACGCCCTGCCCTTTGTTGTTCGTGGAATCCTTGAAGGTATTTCAGGCCCTGGAGGTCGTGATGGAGTCATCCATATTAACGACGCCAAAAACCTCCTGCGCATAGACGACAATGGGGTCAGTGAAATTGCCATTCGTCTGAAAAATATACAAACCATGGAGAGTGACTTTGCAGGACTGAAACAAAATCTTGGTTCCTTAAAAAACAAAATGGACAAGCCTGTTTTTGAGATACACACCTGGGAGAAACTCTCACCCTTTTTTAATATTGCCCGTATGATTGATCTTATGACCCTGTTCATTAAGGTTATGCTTGTGGCCATAGTACTCGTCAGTATCATGAATGTCATGATTATGGCCGTCTACGAACGGATCAATGAAATTGGTACTATTGCAGCAATTGGCACAGTTCCCAGTAAGATCCTCTCCCTTTTTGTAGTGGAAGGTTTTTTACTGGGTTGCTTTGGTACTTTTATCGGAGTTATCATCAGTCTTATTTCCATTGCTGCAATGAACGTCTCCAAGATCAGCTTTGATTTTGGACGTCAAAAAGGCTTACTGCTTTCTCCAACAATTGGAGCAACAGAGGTAATTACAATTTCACTCATTGTTATTGGAATTTCTGTGCTCGCCAGTCTTCAGCCTGCATGGAAAGCAGCCAGGATGGATCCAATCACGGCTCTGCGCCATGTTTAAAACCGGAAATTTCAAAAACTCATTCATTCCAGAGGAAAAGGTATGCTCTCTATAATCCATAAAATCATTACGTTATCATTTATACTGTCACTATTCGTGACAGGTACCGCCTTGGCACTAGACGCTAATGACATCCTGCGTCAGGTGGATGCAAGAATGCAGCCTCAATCCTACGAAATGTATCGTAAGCTTATCAACATAGAACCCGACGGAAAAAAGAAGGAATTTGTTCTCTATACCGTAAAAACAGGACAGGATAAGATGGTTGCACTCTTTATTTCTCCTGCAAGTGAAGAAGGAAGAGCGACCCTGCGCCTTGGAGATAATATGTGGCTATATATCCCCAATATTGGCAAACCTTTGCGCATCACCAGTCTCCAATCTGTAATCGGAGGAATTTTCAACAATTCAGACATCCTACGCCTCGATTACAGTACAGAGTACGATGCCAAAAGTATCACTGAACAGGGCGAGAATTACCTGCTTGAACTCCAGGCAAAAACCCCCTCAGTGGCCTACGATCACCTGAAAATGGAAGTTGACAAAAAGACTCTTTTACCAAGCAAAATTGAATGCTATGCCGTCAGTGGGATGCTCATTAAAACGCTCCATTACTCAAAAATAAAGGATTTTGGAGACGGCATGGTCAGACCTTCCGTACTTGAGACCAACAGTCCATTGCACAAGGGATACCGTTCCCTCATGCTCTTTGCAAAAATTAAAAAGAGAGATTTTGCCGATGAGGTTTTCACCCTGAACTACCTTTCAAAAGTCAATGAGTTACGATAGAAGCATCTTTATTTACAGGTTTTTTGGCGCCTTACAGGTTTTGATCTGTCTACTTCTCTTCCCGCCTCTCCTGTATGGAGATGATGAGTTCTCTTTTGACCTCGAAGAGATCGAAAAGAAAGCTTTGCAAACGGGTGGTTTTCTGGAGTTGCGGGGTACACATATGGATATCAATCAGGACTCTGTCTTCTCCAACTTAAACCTTTCAGATCCTGACATGTCCACCATTGACCAGATTTTTGGCAGTGTTCAACTGGACGGAAGCTATAAACATGGTATTAGCAGTCTGAACTGGACACTGAAGGCGGCTGCTCAACAGGATACTCTGGGATGGAGTGATACAGCGGATATTTTTTCTGCTTATCTCTCTGTCAAGCCAGCCCCTTCTGCTACTTTCACCCTCGGAAAAAAATCATCCAAATGGGGAAAAGGCTATGCCTGGAATCCCGTTGGCTTTATCAATCGCCCCAAGAATCCCAACAACCCTGAAGAGGCTCTTGAGGGGTACATTACTGTAGAAAGTGATTTAATCAAAAGCTATCAAGGCGCTCTCCAAACAGCAGCACTCACCATCGCTGTGCTACCTGTCTGGGAAGATATTAACGAAGATTTTGGTAAGCGTGACAATGTTAATCTGGCTGCTAAATTATATCTATTGTACATGGATACGGATATAGACTTCATGTTCCTTACCGGAAACAGCCGTTCAAACCGTGTCGGACTCGATTTTTCCACAAATCTGGCTCCACATTTTGAAATTCATGGCGAGCTTGCCTATATCCCTGAATTGAGTAAAATTACTCTTGGAAACAACAACGCCTCTTCAATTGAGAAAAATTCTGCACTCTCCACTCTGCTTGGAATTCGCTATCTCTTTGACAATGATGTCACTGCCATTATCGAATATTATTTTAACGGTGGCGGCTACAGTGAAGAGGAGATGGATCGGTTTTACCAACTGGCCGAAACGGGTTTTGCAAAAGATTCAGCACTCGGCACCGTTCTTCTGGACAAGGCAAGAGAGATGAGCCTGAAAGGATATGGTCGCCCCCAACCCGGAAGACAGTACCTCTATTCAAAATTTACTCAGAAAGAACCTTTTAATATCCTTTATTTCACCCCTGGGGTCGCCACTATTTTCAACCTGGAAGATGAAAGTTACTCAATCAGCCCGGAAGGTGTTTACAGCGGGTTCACCAATTGGGAATTTCGCCTAAGGCTTTCGCTCATTAATGGCGGGAAATTCACAGAATTTGGAGAAAAGATTAACAGCAATAAAGTTGAACTTAGGGTACGATACTTTTTCTAAGATGATGGTGTCGTAAACACTCTACTCTTCATCTGCTTCGTTGCTAGAACGTAAAGGTTCCACGAAATTGTCAAAACCCAGACTCTGAATCCTACGCACTCACCCATGCGCATATCGCTTCGTCTAAAGCTTACCCTTATTTCCCTGTTACTTCTAATCATCCCTTTAACCGGGTTTCGCTTCAGTGCCATGTTGCAGGAAAATCTTCTGGCAAGCAGAGAAGATGCGCTGATGTTCACCGCAAAGGCAGTTTCAACAACCCTTGCCAATCGTCCTGGCATATTTGACCGGGAGCTTTTCCATTCACTCGACCAGAACCGCGATCTCTACCCCATCCGTCTCTCAAGCTCCATTCGCCTCAACGGAAAAACAGACGATTGGCAGCCGGAACTTTCACAAAGTCAGACGTTCGGGGCTGAACATGTTCTTTCTTCCACAGTCCCCTATAATCCTGGTTCCCTTACTTTCAATCATCTGGTTGGACAACGGGGAAAACACCTCTATGCCCTGTTTCTGGTTCAGGACGACAAGCTGGTATACCGCCACCCCAACTCACTCTATCCCGAAAAATCAGATCATATCCAAATTGGAATTCAGGACCCGGATGGAGTTTTTCATCGTTACCTGCTGGCAACTGACAAAGCGGGATGGGTCAATGGTTTTCGAATGAATCCTGACCTGGAAGACAAAATACCGGTCGCCAATGAACCACGAATTCAAGGAGTGTGGGTGGAAACAGAATACGGCTATATCGTTGAATTACGCATCCCTTTGAAGATGATTGGGAAACGACTGGCCTTTGCCGTAGCCGATGTGGACAACAGCGAGGATAGGAAGATCAAAACCCTGATCGGAACCGCAAATCCAGGTAGAACCGGCGAATTGGGTTGGTTGCTTGCTCCATCAAAAGATATTGAGAATCTATTAAAAAGTCTGGCTCGTCCTCACTCACGCATACGGATAGTTGATGAAAACAGGCGCGTTCGAGCCAGATTCGGCAGTCTCCAGACAACAAGCACTGACCTCCTAGAGAGTGAGGTTGATAGCAAAACCACCTCCTTGCTCAATTGGCTCCATCACCAACTGGCTCCTGTTTACCGACTCTTCACCGAATCTTTTTCGTCAAATTTTACCGCTCCGGCATCCCAGGCAACAGAACTTGATATTATAGGGATAGAAGAAGGGCTTGCTGGAAAATCAAGTATTACCCATTATCGCCTTGATGATGCAGAGGTTGAAGTGATGGCTGCAATCATTCCTTTACGTGATCAGGGAATAATCGTCGGAGTAGTGGTAGTCGAACAAACCACCAACTCCATTCTGGCGTTGAAAAATAAAATGATAGAAGAGTCCATTGGCCTCACCGTGATGGCTTTTATTGTTGTCGGTTTTAGCCTTCTTTTCTTTGCGTCACGCATCTCAATCCGCATCCGGCGCCTACGGAATCAGGCAGCTAATGCAATCCGCTACTAACAATAATGCTGTCGCTCAATATGATCTAGCAATGATGTATCTAAATGGTTATAATGTAGAACAAGATTCAAATAAAGCTTTCTCATGGTTAGAAAAAGCTTCTGAGAATGGATATATGGATGCAAAATATAATCTTGCCCTTATGTATTATAAAGGTGAAAATACAGACCAAAATGTAACTAAAGCTGCAAAGCTACTTGATAGTGCTGCACAAT
>JAFLJO010000005.1 GCA_022712975.1 Desulfocapsa sp. | reverse complement strand
AACTGTTTTAATCCCAAAAGAAAATGAAAGAAATCTTGCAGATGTTCCAGCCAATATCCGTAAGAGCTTAACGATTCATTGTTTAGGAAATGTTGACGAAGTACTGGAAAAATCGTTGATATTCAGAGAAGGGGAGGAGCTGTTTAAAGATGTGCCGCTTTCCTGTGTCTATGGTGATCTTACAGTGTCTGCACATAATAGTCCGCATTGATCTTTTTTGCTTGACGGCAAAGGGCCTAATTGGTAAATAGATGTTCACGATAATTGAGGGGGGCGGTTAGCTCAGCTGGGAGAGCATCGGCCTTACAAGCCGAGGGTCACAGGTTCGATCCCTGTACCGCCCACCATTCAATTATTTGTAAGTTTTGTCTAACTTGGAGCGGTAGTTCAGCTGGTTAGAATACTGGCCTGTCACGCCAGGGGTCGCGGGTTCGAGTCCCGTCCGCTCCGCCATTAGTTATGAAAAAGGGGTTTCAACCGACTTGGTTGAAACCCCTTTTTTTTTGTTTAAAAACGGCTTGTGTCCAAACAGACACCATCGTTAAAAACGATATAGAGTATCTGTTGCAGCCATCAACAAAATTTCAATGTGATCAAGAAGTTGACCAGCCTGCTTGTATTGTTTGGGAAATGTTTTTGCCTTTGTAAGATGATCTGTTGCTACTTCATAGTTGCCTTCCTGCAGAGCACAGTAACCGGCAAGTAAATGGCCGTATCCGTTTTTTGTATCAAGCATGGCTGCTTTGCCAAAGGCCAGATGTGCTTTTTGCCATTGTTCCGAGGCCATCATGATCTGTCCTTTAAGCTGGTACAGTCTGGCGTCCGGTGCTATTGCAATGGCCTGACCCAGAGCCTGTAAAGCTAAATCTGCTTTGTGTCCGGCAAGGTAAGCGTGTGCCAGCTTTTCATAATAGCCGCTGTAATTTTTCTGTTTGCAGGTGCTGTCCATGCCAATCGCATATTTGTAGAAGGTAGCAGCCTTATGTGGTGTGCCGATCATCCTGTACAGGTCAGCCAGGAGCAGTGCTTCTTCTCTGTTCGGTTCTTTCAAATAGGAGCGAATGGTTAGGGCTTCAGCTGCTTTCTCATATTTTTTATTCTGCATATGAAGATGGGCGAGATAATGCCACCATTTTGGGTTTTCGCCATCCTGATGGATAAGTTTAAGAACCAGTTGCATCGCCAGATCATTCTTTTTCAGATCAAGGTATGTTTTAAAAAGGGCTTCAAGCCACTCCTGTTTGATTTCTTTTACAGCCCCGGAGGTTAGATATTCAAGATGTGGCCGGGACAGAGCTGGTTTACCGGCACTAAGATAGGCGATGGATGCATGGTACAGCAGGATATGTGGTTTTGTATCATCGCCGTTTTCAGGTACTTCTGTTTCGAATGCCTTTTCAAAGGCATTCCCGGCTTTAACATATTTTTTTAAATCAAAGAGAACCGAGCCGAGGTTCTGCCAGGCGGGTGAAAAAACAGGATCTTTTTTTAGCGCAAGTCGATACAATGGTTCGGCTTTGGCGGCTTTGCCCTGTAAAGAATAAATATTAGCAAGGGTAAAGAAAACCGGAACATAATTGCTGTCAGGATGCTTGTTTAAATAAGCCTTTAATCGTTTTTCAGCTTCCTGATACGATTCCTCTTCCATCAATTTCTGGGTTTCATATAGAGCTGTTTGAGCACTACGGGGCAGGTTGGCAGCAGTACTATTTCCAGCAGTACATGTGACAATGAACGAAATCAGTATAAAAACAAGTTGTTGTTTTATCATGTTAGTCTAGTTCAAATTTTATGGTGGTTACCATCCAGGTACTCACAGCTTTGCCATCTTTTCTGCCGGGTTGAAACTTCCAGCGAGCTACAGCCTGACGTACCGAATCTTCAAAAACACCTGGTGGAACTGCCTTAAGAATTTCCAGAGTTTGTACTGTGCCTGTCCTGTCCACGAGGAAACGAATATCAACAGCTCCTGTGGTGTTCATACGTTTTGCACGATATGGATAGACAGGCTTTATGCTCATGGTAGGCATAGGTGTAGTGTCCACATCGCCCATTTCAAATTCAGTTTGCAGAGGGATTGGTTTGAGAACAGCAGGAGCCGAAACCTTCATGCCCATTTGTAATCTGGGATTGATATCAAACGTTAGTTCCGGTGGCTTGATTTTCGGTTTTTGGGTTATCAGCTCCTGTTTTTTTATATTTGGTTTTATGATTTCCTGTTTCTTTTCCTCAATCTTTTTTTTCTTGGGTTTTTCAGGTGGTGGTTGTGTTTCCGGTCGCATGCGGACAAAATTGACAGCGTTATCCGGTAAGGTTGTTAATGATTCCACACGCAGATTACCAAGAATTGCCGGCAGAGAGAAAAGCAGGAGATTGAATAACGCAGCAGCAAGAAATGCCAACCCAAGACGCTGTAAGTTCTGGAGTGACAGATTACGTTTTTGCCATGGATTCATGTGATTATGCTTTGGATAGGCTATAATTATCTGTTGAGGGAACATGATGCCCTGCGGGCAGAAGGTCTTCGGTATTCGGTATGCGGTTTTCGGCAAGCAACATAGGAACAACTCCCACAGAAACTTTGATTTTCCGATACATGAACATAATAACTCACGTAACTCACAACTCTTTTGGTGCAGCTGCGATGGCGACATTTTTTGCACCGGATAAACGGCACTGATCCATAACCTGAATGACCACTCCGGTTTTGCTCAATCGGTCGGCCACAATAACCACACCTGTTTCAGGGTTTTCAGCCAATGCCCGTTCAACATGAGCACGTACTGCCCGGACATCGATTTCTTTTTTCTCAAAATAGATTAGACCGCTATCACTTATTCCGATTAAAATATTGCCTTTTTTCTGAGAAACGGCGGTTGCAGCCGATGGCCGGTCGACCTCAATACCTGTCTCACGCACAAAACTTGTGGTGACGATAAAAAAGATGAGCAACAGGAAAATAAGATCAACCAACGGTGCCATGTTAATCACTGATTCGCTGTCACGGTGACGCCTGGTTCGTCCGACATGTATCATTTAAACTCCTCCATTATTATTTCTGCCGGTATAATGCTGCAGGGAAGTCGTAAGGTTATTGAGAAGGTGATTGAACCGTTTGGCGCGGCGATTCAAAAATCCGGCCATAAACATGCCTGGTATGGCAACCACAAGCCCGGTCTGCGTTGTCAGCAAGGCTTCGGACAAGCCCCCGGCCATGGCTCGGACATTCCCGGTTCCATAACCACCAAGCACTTCAAAGGTGGTCATCATCCCGGTTACCGTGCCAAGCAGTCCAAGAAGCGGGGCAATCCCGGCAAGAACTCCGATGATTGCAATGTTCCGTTTGAGCGCTGGACGGTTGCGCATGATAAGAAGGTGAAGAGTACATTTATCCTCTGTGGAATTACCGGTTCGCAACTGGGAGAAACTGCGGAGAATCCCAGCGCGTAGTCCTTTACGGGCCGGAGCATCTTTTCCTTTCCAGACACCCAGAATTTCATGGGCGGAAACACTGGCGTATTTTAGTGAACGAAAATAAATAAGCCGTTCCACAATCAGAATCCACATCCAGAGCGAGACGATGCCAAGCGGGATCATAACTATACCGCCGCCTGCAAGATAATCCAAAATATCAGTAAAAAAATCAAGGTTCATTATACTGTCTGCTCTTCGCGCATGATAATATTACTCAGACCAACTGCTTTTTCTTCCATATCTTCAATGATATGATCCACCCGCCGACTTAAGAATGTGTGAGCCAGCATTATTGGTATGGCTACGCAGAGTCCAAGCATTGTTGTGATCAGGGCTTCTGAAATACCCCCAGCCATTAGCCTTGGGTCGCCGGTGCCAAACAGGGTGATGACATGAAAGGTGGCAATCATACCGGTGACAGTACCGAGCAGTCCAAGTAATGGTGAGATGGCAGCGAAAACGTGAAGAACAGCGAGAAAACGCTCAAGTCTCGGTACTTCACGCAGAATCGCTTCCTGAAGAATGGAATCGACGGTTTCACGATCGTAGCTTCTCCCTTCAAGTCCGGCTCTGAGGATATTGCAAACCGGACGACCAGGGTTTGCTTTAATCATTTTTTCGCAGTCACTCCAGCGATCTGCTAGAGCCAGCTCGTTGACTTTACCCATGATTTTGTCGGTATTCATATGAACTCGACTCAGGAAAACAGTCCGCTCCAAAACAATCAGCAGCGCCACCACACCGATTGCCAGTATAGGCCAGACAAAAAATCCGCCGTTACGTATTCGTTCGATATAGGTGATTCGATGTGAAACCTGCTTGAGCGCAGAACCACCGGAAGGATCAAACACGCAGGATTCCACTGTTCCATCCATATATGCGGCGAGTTGTTTTCGTATCTTTTTTTCAGGCAGTACCGGTAGCGCAGTGAGGCGTTCACCCAATTCCGGGCGAAGAAAACCTATTTCACCCTGGAACCGGTAAACTGCTGTAAAAGGACCAACGAGAAGAATTTCTCCTAGCTGTTCCTGGCCTGACCTGTCAGTAAAAGAACCATGTCTCAGGGAGACTTCGCCTGAAAATTGCATTTCTGAAAAGAGTATGGAGACAAGCATTTGCATGTCATCGATACCGGGAAAGCGATCCTTGGCAAGAATCGGTTTTAAATCGTTGAGCCGCTGAGGTTCAAAAGGGGAGAGTAGTGAGGTGTTCAGTAGTGTCTGCGTATCGAGTGCCAGGGTGCGAACCGTACCAGCGAGTTCGTTCATTTCCAGGTCATCATCGGCCTGTCTGGCCGTAAGTTCTTCATCTTCCGCAGTTAAGACAGCCAAATCAGCAGTGAGCAGAGTGACTGATTCCTGCAGAATAGTTATCTCCTGCTGTACTGTTTCCAGATTTGTCTTCAAGGTGGCTCGGCTGTCGGATATTTCCTCGCCACTCTGTTTGGCAGCTTTCTTGGCATTGATAAGCTCCTGCTGCGCTTTTTTGGTGACAATGCGCATGTCGGCAGCAGTGGATAGTGAAGGGAATAAAAGTGTTATCAGGATAAGGACTGCGACAAAAAACTTCGCTTTATCAGCAAGACAGCAACACCGGCGACATTGTTTTTTTAAAATCTTTTTCATTGTGTCACCTTGATTTCGTCAGAACCATCGATTCGACCAAGAGGCAGACGAACTATTTCAACCGGCCTGGTTTTATTTGCAACCTCAATGGCATGTCGGAGATCGCGGTTATATGACTGAGGGAGTGTTTGCCAGCTTCCGGCGGCCTGGTCGAAAACAGCGATATGCGTCCCATCCGGTGTCCGGCTGAAAAGTGACAATCTGCCAATACGCAGCACGTCCATTATCAGGGATTCCTGCCCAAGTCGAACAGGTTCACGCACAACTTCCATGCCCCGCCCGTAATCAGCTTCTATTTGCAGCGCTTCCATTAGACGGCGGAACTTTTCCGCTGTTGAAACGGCATCATCAAGGAGCAGCCCTTCAAGTCGTTCAAGTCTTTTCTGGCGTTCCTCGACAAGAAAAGGCAGCAATTCTGAATTGATCTGTTCGTAAAGACGTAAAAAGGTCTCATCAAGAAAACTTCGCATTTCCAGACGAATACGTTCAACTTCTTCGACCCTCCGTTTGCTTTCAGTGACTCTTTCCTGCATGAGTGCCACCTGTTTGCGGAGACGCTCCTGCTGTTTGCTGAGCAGTTCCTGTTGCAGTCTCTTTTCTTTCAGTCTGGTGATAAGTGATGCTTTTTCATCTGCCCATCCATCTTCCTGTTCCTGGGTTTCCTGCAAGGTATCGATGGCAATATCTACATTTTTTTGTGCCTGTTCCACATCCGTTGCCGCGTGTGCAGGAAGGATGAAAACGATAAGGAACAACCAGCAAAAAATAACTGTAAGGTGATGGTTTCTTAATCTAAACATATTGAAAATCCATATATAAGTATCCAAGGTTGAAAAATCGCTTTCGTTAAAGTTTTAACGTAGTCTAAGTATTTATATGCAATGTTGGCGGCAAGATGAAATATCGATTTTTGTCAATATACCAGCTGGAACTTTGTTTATCAACAATAAGTACGTTGCTGCTAAAAAAATTAACAGTGGCTAGTTTGGTTTTGGATCAATTCCTGAACATGATGCCCTGCGGGCAGAAGGTATTCGGTTTTCGGTAACTGACAACTCAGATAAGAACAACTCCCACAGAAACTTTAATTTTCCGATACATTAAAGTGATGCTATTGTTGGGGTGGTACGATAGTAAAATTCGTGTTACCTGTGTGTACCATGGCGGGTGCGCTAGGTCAATAATAATAACACGATTGTTGTGTTGGTAACACTGCGGTGATACTTTGAAGGCGCTATGGAAAGAAGCAGGTGGAGTTCGGGGTATTTCTTGGCTGTCTCGAGGAAATCACGACAATGGTACCTGGAGGGCTAGCTATACTTGCTTGGCGGTGCCGTGCATTTTGGGTAGTGGAAGGGAAACAAATCTGGTATAAGTTTTACCAAATAAAACTTCTTATTCCAGCCTGGAAAGTACAGCACCCCATACCCGATTGGCTGGTAATGGACAACGGAACAGGACACCATGGAACCATGTGGCATTATTTTTTTGAACCGGAAAAAGACACCTGGTAAAACCGGGCACCAGTGGTGTACACTGCTGCTGGCGAGCCTCCTTTTTCTAAGCTTTGCCTCCACCATGGCCATTGCTAGTGCCGGTGCTGCCACCCTTGCGCCACTGGTTCTTGGCCAGTCCTGTGCGCTCAGTGGACCGGCTAAAAACCTGGGGCTGGAGATGCGAGCTGGGCTCCTGGCCGCCCTGGCCGAGATCAACGACGAAGGCGGTATCAAAGGCCGGAATATCGTTCTCCTCAGCCGCGATGACGGGTACGAACCGGACCGAGCCATCCGCAACACCCTGGAGCTGATCAAGCGCGATAAGGTCTTCCTCCTCATCGGCGAAGTGGGTACCCCAACCTCCAAGGCGGTGATACCCATCGTCGAACAGTACCGGATCCCCTTCTTCGCCCCCTTAACCGGAGCGGAGCTTCTGCGAACCCCGTTCCGCCGCTACGTGATCAATGTCCGGGCCAGCTACTACCAGGAAATGGAAAAACTGGTTTCTTACCTTACGGATCAGAAAAAGATCCGGCGAATCGCCTGCTTCTACCAGAACGACTCCTACGGCTTTGACGGCCTTAAGGGTATTGAACAAGCTCTCAGGCGTCGCGGTATAGAACTTGTGTCCCAGGGGAGTTACGAGAGAAACACCATCGCGGTCATGGGTGGGCTGCGGGAAATATATCGGGCAGAGCCTGAGGCCGTAATCCTGGTGGGAACCTATGCGGCCTGTGCTGAATTCATCAAGTTAAGCAAAGCCAGGAACAAGAGCGCGCAGATATTTGCCAGCATCTCCTTTGTCGGCACTG
>JAFLJO010000004.1 GCA_022712975.1 Desulfocapsa sp. | reverse complement strand
ACTATTATGTGCAGATACTGTAAGATCACCGTAGACAGAGGAAAGCGGTACATCTTTAAACAACTCCTCCCCTTCTCTAAATAGCAACGATTTTTCCAATACTTCGTCAACATTTCCCACACAATGAATCGTTAAGCTCTTACGGATATTGGCTGGAACCTCTGCAAGATTTCTTTCATTTTCTTTTGGGATTAAAACAGTTTTTATATTTTTTTTTTT
>JAFLJO010000152.1 GCA_022712975.1 Desulfocapsa sp. | reverse complement strand
TAATCCTATCCATCCAATCTGACATTATATGTTACTCCAGGTAGTGTAAATATATACCCCTCTCTCTCTAAGTGTCTATGCAAGATACTAGAGGAAGGGATAAGGGACTATACTATTGAGACCTTGAACTACTAGAGGATACCTTATACACTATTAACTATACTATTGATACTCTATATACTCCCTTCGTTCGGGGGCCTCACGAAGTATATCTCTATAAAATAGAATTTTGGTCTTTTGGAAAACACGGTGTTGAGTAATTTCAAAGGGTTAACCTATCGCAGTAATGCTGATGCAATACATCAATAAAATTGAATCTACATATGGTGTACCCTATTCTTCAGGTATACCATATGTAGTGTAGCAACCACGCTAGATAGGAATATAGTTACGGGGCAGACATACAGTGTAACCAAAAAGTGTGGTACACTACACATGGTATACAAATAATTAAACCCTTGTATGTAGGTTCTTCTATTTACTTAGACCAATCACCCTTTTTACCCCAGTCAAAAAGGTTATAGATAGGTGCTTTTGGTGCATGATACTCTGCGTAGTCAAACATCTCTGCTATGTTTTCCTTAGGAATACCTTTCTTAAGCATTTCAGCCTCAATGTCCTCTCTTTTTTCTCCGGCACCTATCTTAGCTATTATTTCATAACCCTTGATATTCGTAGCTATGGCATGTTTAACCTGGAGGAGTTGCATTACATCTTCATTTTCTTGGAACTGGTCAACAGATTGCAATACAGTATCAACTTTCTCAGGTAGTGAGTAAGGGTCTATACGCTTCTTCAATGCATTGGTGTTCAAACGTTTGAAGTCATCAAGTGCCTTTGACTTTGCTTTGTTTTTCTCTTTCTTAACACGTTTAGCTTCAGTGTGTTCTTGTTTAATGACATCACGTTCTAAGGTATTCATAAGCTTACTTCTACCATCTTCTTCTGCTAAGATAACCTCAACTTCACCCTCTGTCAAAGGGTCACCTTCTCTAGTTGTCCAAGATGTTGATACCTTCTCTTTCTTCAAGCGGAGACGTTCTTTCTCCTTTTTTACTCTTAACTCATCTTCTACTTGCCTCTTAAACTCGTACTCACTGATGGCACCATCTGGTTTCCCGCTAGGGCTATCTATATCAGCATTGGTTAATTGTCTACCTTCTTTTGTCACAAAACCACTTGGATTTCCAGTCTGCCGTAGATTAAAATCAAACCTTGCAAAGTTCTCCTTACGGGTGGCCTCAGCTTGGAGCTTCTTCTGCTCCATCTTATACTCTCTTTGTTTCTCTAGTGTGTCACCATAAGCTGATGCACTACCACCAACAGCACCTAGTGCCCCTGCTAAAAAACTATTCATGCTATTGTAACCTCACTTATTGGTTTTGACCAGCCGCCGGGTCTGACCTCGGTATGACCGATACCAGCTTGCCTTTGGTTTACCTTTGTGTTTTTAGCTGCTGCCATTGCATCTCTTTTAACTTGTCTCTCCGCAGCCTTGGTCATTTGACTATTTACATATTGATCTACTACAGCTTCTTGACTTGGTTCACTTGCCATGGACTGCTCTTCTTGCATCATCACCCCAACTCTCTTCTGATCTTCATTCATCAGTGGTTCAACCTCCAGTTGGAGTTGGATAGGATCAATAGAGCCATCAGCTAGTCCACGCTCAATAACAATTTGTATTGTATCTTCCACTAGACCCAGGAGCTCCTCCTCTGTTGGTTCCTCCCAGAGGCCTTTAGCCATACCAAGTTGAATCAAATCCTCAATAAGATACTGGGAACTTCCAAGTTGAGTCCCAGGTGATACAACACCTCCTGACTGCCCCATGAGATTAACACCCATGTCGTTCACTGTCACAGCAGCTTGAGGGACACTTGTGAATATGTCACCTTGACCAGAAGATAAAATATCCATCACCTTGTCCCTTGTCTTTTCACTGTGCAAAAGGGTCATTAGGACTGTGTTGTACTTTTCTATTTCATCTTTAGCTTTCATCTGGTCTTGATCTAGCTCCTGATCCGGTCGATTACTGTTATCTTCAGGTACAATCCGCTCAACTGGTGGAGCTTGACCCCGATTAGGTGCCATTGGCATCGCTTGCATGTTTTGTTGTTTCATCTGTTATTATACCTAAGTTAAGTTTATCCTCTTGGTAATGCAAAAAGGCCTTGTCTATGAGCTTTAGATTCTGTGTACTCAGTTTTTAAGTAGTCCCGCTCTTTATCACGAGCCTCTGCTGAACTTGTGAGGGAGAAGAGTAAATCATCTGCATCAGCCTGTTGGCTAGCTAAAGTGTTTGTTACTGTATTCAGCTCACCCCTCTTTGATGAAATAAGACTCCTACTCTCTTTGTTAGCTCTAGCAACAGCCTCAGCATTCGTCTCGTAAAAGTCTGCCTTCATTTTAGTGACAGCGCCACCTATCGCCTCGTGAAGCTCTTTGCCATAGCCTTCACCATCTATATTCACATCTACATTGTAGATACCATCTTCCATCCAGTGACCTGTATAACTCCCTTCTTGGTTGAAGCCCTCGGTATTTAATTTATTAATAGCTTCTTTAGGTAGCTTGTACACAGCTTCAACATCGACTCCGTTTACGATACGAAGTGTTTCAAAACCATCATTAATTTTTCCCCATTCACTGTCTAAAGTTACCCTAGAGCTTTTAGATAACTTATTTAGTGTAGAGTATGCAGAGTCTAATTCACCTTGTGCCTTGGCAGTTTGTGAGTTGAACGTATCGAGATCACCATACGATTTTGCAGATGCAGATTGGTAGGCAGTCTCATCTTCTTGGTAATTTTTGTAATCAGCCTCAGTCATATTAAAACCAAGGTCATCTCGGTATAAAGCTTGATCAACAGTTTTGATATCAACTGCACCTCTACCTGACCTCCGTACCCTAGCTCTCGACGCTGCTCTTTCTATTCTATTCATAGTATTCTGTTCCTCTTTTCCTTAAGCTGTTGTAGCTATGGGTAGGGCAGTTGGAGAGATAGCATTACGTTTTGCTTGTATTGAAGACCCCTCAGGTTGAGAAGGTGCCTCGCTGGTTCTAGATAACCTGGAACTAGAGCCAAACAAAGCTCTCCTGTCTTCTTTCATACCTTCCTCGATATCCAGTTCCTCTCGTCTTAGTTTAATTGAGGCGTCAAACTCTACCTTACGTTGACCTAGTTCCTCCCGCCTCACTGCGTTTGAGTCAAGACCTACTGTGTTATCTGCCCCACTACGAGCTGCATTTGTAGCCTTTGCAACTTCACCGGACAACCTAATCCTCTCTAAATCATGTTCCCTGTTAAGTGCAGCTTGGTTTGTATTAAACTCTTTTAATTCAGAGGCTGCTTCATTTTCCATGTATGCTGAGATACCACTTTCGATACCCTTAACAGCAACCTCCTTTCCAAGGGTCGTCATTAAACCACCTACAGAAGGGCTTACAATAACATTACGGGCAGTCTCAGCAGCAACAGTGCTACCCCAAGCTACCCCTTCAGAGGCGATCAAGGCTTGCTCACCAAGTGTAGTAGCGGACGATATGGTGCTACCTGCACCACTAACCCACGAAGTTAAACCACCGGTGACTGCACCTCCAAGTGCACCAAACAACACCCCTTCTAGGATGTTTCCATCGGTAACAGCAGCAGTTAAGCCACCAATTGCAGCTCCAACTACTGCACCTTGAAGTACCGCCCCTACAGATATACCAAGAACTGTACCACCAAAGGCACCAATGGCACTCCATACAGCGACTAACGCTGCTCCAATACCCATTATTTTACCCTCTCTATTATTTTATATCTATCTTCATACTTAACTGTATACAATATCTCGCCACCACGGCCACCATTAGTGGAGGTTTTAGTGCAACCAAGTGCAGCCATGAAGAATCTCAAGTCTCTCCTCTCGGCTTTTACATGGTTTGATAGTAACCTTGCACCTACAACATTAAACATGTATTCACCTGTGCCTATACACCAGTTTCGGAGCTCTCTCCCTCCTCGACCTGTCCCATAGATGTGCATGTCGTAGTTACCACCCCCACCTTTTTCACCGTCTGGTAGATAGAACATAGCAGTGTTGCTCCACTTGTTATAGAAACACTTAATCTTCTTGTCTAGCAGTGCTCCTCTACAAAACTGAGTACAGTCATAACCCTCATAAAGCGACATAACCTTTGCTATCTTAGCTAGGTCAAGTAGCGTTGCTTCCTCTATTTCCTGATTATACCCTTTTACTTTATCCAATAGACTAAACCTCTCTACCCTTTATCATAGACGGGTTTCGTTGTTGGTGTGACAGTCCCACTCTTATCAACTAAACCTGATCCACCCCAAGAGGAGCTGGCTATCAAGTCGTCTAGATAGTCTTGAAACCCTGCATCATATACACCAGCCGCATTAGCATTAAATTCTAGTGAAGATAGAGTCGTTTGGAACATATCATCAAAGATCCCATTCATGGCTTCACGGTTTGGCATAGAGTCTAAAAAAACTTTATTACCGAGTAACTGTTGTACAGATATTTGATACTGGTTCATCATGTCGTGCGACTGATTCATTATAGTCTGCTCAACATTAGCATCTATCTCCTGTTGAGTTAGTTTCTCTGTCAACAAGGCATCAATACGTTTAAACTCAGTGTCCCACTGACCTTTAAGGTTTAAGATATTTGTAGCCTCAGCTTGATCTAAACCTCTGAGTTGGATCTCAAAAGCATCATTAATAGCCTTCTGTTCATTAGCAATTTTTGCTTTTTGTACTGTGAGGTCGCCAGCTACTATAGCCTCAGTCTGAATCTTAGTTTGCTCATTTACAAGGTTTTGCTCAGCTTGGACGAATCTTGCTGCTGACTCAGCATCTTGTTGCGCTATTGGCATGGCACTATCAATCAATGCCCGTTCACCTGCACCGACAGCAGCAGAGGAAGACATCATACCTAGTGCATTCGCTTGTTCCCTAGCTCTAGTGGCAGTGAGATCTTGTAAGGGGCTCCCCCTCTTAAGGATATTTTCAAGCTGACCAGCTACTGTAGTGGCCGGTGTTATGAAACTCTCTCCAGATATTGCCGTTGGAAGACTAGATGTCGGGGTGTAGTTTGAAAACCCAGGGTTTTGTGCACTAAGGCGTGTTTCAGCTAAAGCGTTATAAGGTTCATTGGCGGTGTTAGGGCCAGGAGAAAATGGATCAACCACCACTGGAGCAGGATCAACCACCTCTGGAGCAGGATCAACCACTGGATCTGAGTCCAATAAAGGCAATGTCGTCTCAGTTGTCATATTTTTTTTTACCTCGTAAATCTTTTGTAAGGTTTAGCAAATCATTTATCTGCTGCTGCTGTTTTTTAAGGACACCGTACATTACAGCGTAGATCTGATCTGCATCTAAACCAAGTGCACCATTGAGTGTTTTCTTTTTTGTCCTTGTTTTAGTGGTCATAACAGGTTTTCTGTATATCAGAGGTTTCTGTTTTTTAACCTGTTGTGTCTTAACCTTTTTGGGTCTTTTTACACCGTCCACCTGATTAATATCATCAACTGTGTACTCGTCTTGCTCTTCAGATGAATCTAAGATTGGCCTATCATATTCATCAACAACCTCAATATTCTCAAAAACTAATACCTCTTCTTCAACATCTTCTGTATATTTTACCTGTACAGCTTTAGCACCGACCAACTCGATCTTGGTTTTCTCTACTTGTTTAGTTACAAGGGTTTTCTCCTGCTCTTCATAGGTTTCAAGCATCTTTTACCAAGCCATCACACGTCACGCGGCCAGGAGCGAATAACTCAAAGAAAATCACATCTTCATCAAGAGCAGCAGTTTCATTTTCAAATATTGGAATCATTTTAATCCCCCTTTAAAAAGTTTTTAATTTAGTACATATCGCCATAGCCCCATTGCCGCCCAGGGCCGAATTTGGTGGCACCAAATGTCCTGACACCTGCAAACATCACTGGCACACTGGCCAGGACAATTGATCGTTGCCAGCAGGCCAATTTAGGACTGAATGAACTGGCAATGACATGCTGACCGAGTTCAATATCTGTCTGCAGTCTGGTTTGACACGAATTGTCACCAAGTCCATAAATACGATCATGATCCCGGCAGGCATCACAGAAGAGATTATAAAATCCGTTCCACCAGTGGCTGCAGCCATCGGATGTAAATTGTTTCATCTCAGTTTCTCTCAGCCCACAGTTGATATTATAGGTTCCTGTAGATTTTAATGAGGTTATCACCAATAATTTGGAAGCCAACATCAACACCGGGTATGGACAGGTCATTAACGTCTATCCTAACTGTTGCTGGTCGCATATCAGACCTGTAATTGAACGAGGCAGCACCTCCAACAAATGGAATGCTGATAACATCATATTCAGCGTTTGCACTGTCACGGATCGTGATTCGATAGTTTGCATCCGGCATCGGGGCAGGTGTTCCGTCTAGCATCGTTACAGAAATTTTAACTAGGACAAAATCAACACCGTTATTGGTGATACCTGGTGGTGTCAGGCCATCCCCTCCAGCTATCGACATATTTACTGTAAGTACTGGAGACACTACTGGAGCAGTCCACACGCCATCTGACAATGTTGATCCTAGTACGACCTCATCAGTCTCCCCTATTTGTATTTTATCTTGTCCTAGTTGCATGGTGCCTGTTTCGATAAGACAAATACATATATCGTCTTCTACTATTGCGTATTTATACATAATTTCACGATCCTATCAATTGAACTCTATTAGTTCCCAAAAGACTCTTACATCTACTCCTGTTCCTTGGCAATCGAAAGCTAAGTTAGTAGCAGAGGTGAGTTTTACACCAGCAGTTACAGAGTGGGCATAGTCTAAACCGTAATATATCCCACTCTTACTAGAGATAGATAGGAACGATTTATCCATGTCCACTGCGTCGACAGTGACGTTAAACCACCCCCCTCCGGCCAACAGCAATTCTCCTCTCTGTATACTCTTTATAGCACTTACCAAAGCAGGGTAAGTTGTGATTGACATTACTCAGTACCTCCAAAGGCTCGGATGTTGCAAGTTGTCGCAAGGCTGCACATTGCCTGAAGAACCTCAACGCCAGTTTTTTTTATCCCTGGATATGGGACTTCATATATTACACTGCCGCCAGCGGGGATTTTTGCACTGAAGAACTGCGCACTATCTCCGGCAACACCGTCAAAAAGCGTTACCGTGGCATCCCCTGCACTGTAGTTATGAAGGATGATCGTTTTTATCCATGCTGTTCCTAATGCATTTGTGAACACGCTGGCAGCACTAGTTGTTAGTATTGTCCCGCCGATTAATCTGTCGTAATCATACATATTTTCTCACCTTTAAATGTTACAGAATTTTTTCAATTGACTTTCCACAAGAGCATCAACAGTTACATTTCCTATAGACTCTATGTCAAGTTGAACTTGCTCTAAACCTGAATTGACAGCTAAGTTAATATTATTTAAGTCTGCTGCACTTGCAGTATTTCCATCATAGACAACCTTGTTTCCTGATTCATAATACTTAGACATGGTTTACCTTTTGTTTATTTAACATTACATTTTTCTTCCAATGATAGAATATTCAACAAGTAGGCTACTAAGTGTATGAGGTTCAGCATACTTGCTAGAGGATGTTATGACCATAGACATATTATTTCCATAACCCTGAAGATATAGAACTGGACTTTCAACCTCAGTAGATCCGTAGGAAAAGTGACCCCAAGAGTCGCTACCCCAGGTACCACCAGAACCAACACTTGTGTAAGACGCCTCTAAACTTTTAGGTACCCTGAAATCTCTATAGTTATACTCAGGGATTCCATAGAAACGGAAACCTTTTACAGCTTGAGTTTCCATTGTCAGTTTTTTAAATTGCTTCCAGTTGGTAGGGCTGTTGTAACTGTAGAATGCAGTGGCTAACTTAGTTTGAATTGACCCACCATCAAAAGAGCTTCCTGAGTCCATCTTATAGACATAACCATCATCACTTCCAAAGAACATCTGTAGTTCACCAGACAGGTTCTCACCTTCAGTGAAACAAGTTAGTACGTGGTCATACTTAATTGAAGTTATACCTTTTATTTTCCGCTCTTTATTGAAAGTAAAGATCAACCCGGTCTTATCACTAAAAAATAGCCTATACTGGTTGTTCTCTCTATGTACAGCAGATGTAACTACAAGATCTTTTTTCTCTAAAAGTGTCTTCTGTATATTGTCACTAATAGTACCAGCAGTGAAGTCACCATAAGTGTCAGTATTTTCTAATTTAGTAACACCCCTATCGTCTAGGTATAATATCTCACCAAGGACACGCTCGGTTGTCTGGGCTAATGCACCAGATTTGTCAGAGAATGTCTCATTAAAAAATGCATAGTCAGCTTGTGTTGTCCCACTGGATAAGTTACTGTCAATGATACTTTTGATTATTTGGATAGAGTTTCTACAGAAGACAACCAATACACCACCACGTCCGACAACCAACGAAGTGATTTCATCTGACATATAAATCTCCCCAGCTCCCCCTGTTACAGTGTCATAGTTTAATGGATCTCCAACTCCACTGTACCATAGGCGTCCATCAGAATAGGCAAGGAATAATCTGTTCTTAAACTCAATTATGTGGCTAGCGAATACACCTTGACTATCTGGGAGATTAGTGTGGATAATAGGTACAATATTTGTGCCATCATAATATGTAGGGTAATTAACACCATTGGTAAAGAAAGTCACCTCTTGTCTCTGCAAGCCAGGCAACAGATCAAAACGTCCTTTTATGAAGCTATAGGAACCATGTGGCTCTAAGTTGTAGAGTTCATAACTATCTGAAGTTACAGTAGCAGTTACTGTGACTCCGTTACCTAGTATTTCAGAAGCTGCGAAAGAACCTGTAACATCTTTTAAAGCGAGAACACCTAAAGCATCTCCATTTTCCCAGGAACCACCACGAGTAGACACACCAGTTATAGTAGCTGTTGCACCGGATAAGGATCCAGTGATTATCTCACCTGGTTGAAAACCTGGGTAGTTTGGGTCTGTATCTACACCAAGGTTAAACTGTATTAATTGTACACCTGGCACTGGTGTTGACCAACCCCCTGGACTAGCCGAATAAAGGTGACTACTAGTCTCAACTGTATTCCCTCTGACAGCAAGAATTGTTCCACTAACCTTAGAACTGACACCAAGAATACTACCAGCCCCTGGGACTGGAGTGATCATTACTCTTCTAGCTTCACGATCAGCCTCATCAACCTGAGTTGAAAAGTAGTTGGGATCACTGTAGGGTATACTTGGTGTATCGAAATCTACAACCCAACGCAGTGTATTTGATATACGTATTTCATCAAGGTAACCTAAGTAGCCTTGACCAATAGTGAGATAATCAAAGTTTGTGTGGAAAATATCTGTTGAGACAACAAGGGTGTTAGCCTCTCTTACACCGTCAAAAAACAAGAAAACTTCAGCACCTTTTCTTGCTATGACAACATGGGTAGATTTAGAGTTATCTAAAAACTTATCTGACACCAGTGGTGACTCCCATGTTATACCATCAACAGAATACTCAAAGATAAGTCTATTGTTCAGTATCTCGACAGAATAACTTACACCTTTAGATAAGATAACTTGCTGAGTTACCAAGTCTTGTGGGGTAATTAAGAAGTCTATTGTAAAGTTATCACCAGCTAGGTCAAGAGTGTTAGTATTAGGTACTACCTCTAGCTTAGCATCTCCACCATTAAAGTAGAAAGATGATAGTAGAAATTTATAGTTATTTGGATCATGTAGGACAGATGTGTTCACTATGGTAGCATCTGAATTACTTAAATCCTCGATAGTCTCCTGTAGATTACTTTCAAGTAGCAGAACAGTCTTTGTATCAAGTCCATAGTCGTTCAGTGTATCAACATTTGTGGCACTGGCTAACTCCGTCCCATCGAACCTTTCGTAACCTGGTATAGATGAGTAACCCTGATAGGTACCACCCAACTCCTGATAGTTAACACCTGATAGTAGCTCACCCCCTGATAATTCAAGTTGAGATGCGCCTTCTTTTATCCCACCTGTTAAAAGTAAGACCTCTGTTCTCACTTGCGTTGTACTTGTTCTTGGGTATCTCATAGTTTCATTATCCTCACCAAGGGGAGAGTATTAATCGATTGTTGTGCTGCCTCCGCTCTCTCTCTCTCTCTCATATCAAACTACACAAATGCAGGCGCCTTAAGGTGCATTGGTGGAGTTTGACTACGCAGCAGTTGACCTATTCCAAAAGAGTATTTTAAAGAGTATTTGCTTACAAGGTCTGGGTTACCAAGGTAACTCCCGAGGTCAATAACAGCTTTATATGCAATTAGACTGTGAAACTCCACCGGTAGTACAGGGATTGAAAAAGAGTTAGCAAGTATATCTGGAACCTTTTGATACTGAAGTGTTGTGATATAGTCACCATCTAATTGATTAAACTCTATCTCCTTTGAATATGGGTTGTAAGTCCAGACAGTTGGTTTTCCTTTATTTGTATGGCTCTCAAGTAGCCACCTTGTGTAGTCAACTTCTTTAAGTATTTGTTGATTGTGGAGTATTCTTGTTATTTTTGATAGGCCAATAGGTTGGTATGTGTTAAGGGTCTCGTTTAGAGGTATATCCACTGTAGCCTGGAGGAACAACCAAGACGGCCTGTAGACTTGAATATCTTCATAAGCTTGGTCAATCATAGTTACCAAGGTACTCTGATAACCTGTGAGACCATCTGTGGTTTCAATAATACCTTGGGTTCCAGCTAGTGTATTAACTAGCCTTGCGATTTCTAGTTTATTCATAAAGATCCTTTTGTACTAAAAAACCCCCACTAGAAGACGCAATGTTTCTAGTGGGGGTTAGAGTATTACCTCAATGGTATGGAAAACCTAGCAACTAAGTGTAGGTTTGTTTTTGAGAGTAACTGTTTACGCTACAGCATCTTTTGTGCAGTACAGCATAGCCAGTGCTTCAGGCTGGATAACCTTTTTACCATAAACCAAAAGAGATTTCCATTTCTCCCCGAAGCCATTTTCTACTGGAGTCGTCTCGGTTTTAGTAACCTGAGAAGCAAAGGTCGTGGCATCAGTTACACCAGCTACTACATGAAATGCAGTCGGTAAATTGATGTTAGAGTCAACCACGGTTTTAAGCAAATTAGAACGATAAACTTTGAAGGTATCAATCTCACCGATAAGGCCAGTACGAATGAGGCCAGTAGAATCACCAGTCACATCGGCACGCTTAAGATCACCCTTCTTGAGGTAGTTACAGAACCAAGCAGGGAGTACAATGAAACGACCCTCCTGAGGAACATCTGCTTCATCAAGTACAGTACCCAAGTCAACAATACTTTCAAGGGCGTTAGCAGCGGTAATCTGAATAGGAGTTCCAGCTACACCGAGGTTAAAAGAGTTGGAGATTTTACCAGCAGTCAATCCGACATTACCTGCGCCAAGACCCATGGTACTAAGTACAGAGCGGGATGTATCGATATCCAAAGAGTTCGCTGCTCTCTCTGCAAAGACATTCATAAGACCGATGTCAGATTGAATCTTATCAACCTCATCGAGCTTGAATGCTACGTATTTACTCTGGTCGATCAGAAGCTCCCTCGCCTCTTCACCGGGAGTTTCAAAGATAATGTCAGTGTTAATAACATAATCATTAACGTTCATAGAGGTTGGAGCTACACGAATCTCAACCTTATCACCTTTACCAGTGATTTCACCTTGAAAATCGTTGTTCGTAATCTCGTTACAAATAGTAGCCTCAGTAAAAAGCTTCATCACTTTCTTAGAGAAGATGACGGGAGCGTATTTAATGAGACCAGAAGATGGGTAAGTTGTCATGATATTTATTATTCCTTATTTATTAAATTAAATTACCTTCTAGGTATGCTTTGTCAATATCAGCTTCAATAGCTAGTTGTTCTTTGTGCCTACCTTTATACAGACCACGTGTTACATCACTGTAAAACTTGTCAACAAAAGCTAAGGTGATCTTACCACTATCTGCAATATCACCAATAGAAGTTGAACTAGATTCTGTCGGGGCGATCCGCTTATTTATTGAGTCTTTTACAGGTTCTACTTTCTTAGTAGCTTTATAGTCTAAGAAGAATTGAGCCACTCGACCTACATCGTGGTTGTTAGCAGCTCGAGTCAAAAGGTCCTGTCTCAGATAACCAGAGTGTCCATCAACTTCTTTGAGATAGTTGAGGAAACCTGTATCAACATTTAAGGAAGCTTGATCCGGTACAAGAGTTGTTAGTCGGGATAAAAATGCATTATAGGCATCAGAGACTTGACTTGCAATCTTATCTTCTTCAGCTTTTATCTTTATCTCGTTGCTTAACTTCTCTTGTAGGTCTAAACGATCATATGTATCTTTGATCGAGGCTTTGATGTTGTTTGCAGTATCTTCACCTAGGACATCTACAGTCTTCTGATCAAAAAGTTCATCCAGTTTGTTATTCTCTGCTGCTTTCTTTTGACGCAATGTATTAAACTCTTTCTTCAGGTTGACACGGTCTTTCTGTAAAGCAATATTCTCTTGTTTTAACTTAAAGATGTTTGAATCATACTTAGGCTTACTTGTGTTGTAACGCCTCTCAGCAACTAAAGCACGATCTTTCCAAGACTCTAAGGTTTCAGTTTGTTTGTTTGTTTGTTCAACGGTTGTTTCTATTGTTTCATCAGACGACTCTGAGTCTACAGCTTCAACAGGTTGTGTAGGGA
>JAFLJO010000163.1 GCA_022712975.1 Desulfocapsa sp. | reverse complement strand
CAGTTTTAGTTCAAATAGCCTAAATTATGATGTACATCCATGAATATGTGGTGCTTGTTGTCAAGGTCTGCCCAAACCACTATATATTTGGATAGAAAATCAACTTACCAGCGTTGGCTGGCGAAGCTCGGGAATTGCTGAAGAAGTGACTTTCATGCCAGGCATATTGCTGAATCACCTGCAAACTATGTTTATCACTCAAGCAAAAAGCAAAGGTTTACAGCTGAATTTAACAGCTGACAAGACTGTTCCGGAAATCCTGATTGGAGATGAGGTTCGGCTGACACAGATTTGTACTAATTTGTTGAGTAATGCCATCAAGTTTACCCAGGAAGGGTCGGTATCAATGTTTCTCACTTGTAAGGCTGGTGGTGATGGATATGTACTCTTGATGTGTCAAGTAATTGATACTGGTCTGGGCCTTCCAGCAGAAAAGCAGGAACTTGTTTTCGATTCTTTTTCACAGGCTGACATATCAACAACCAGAGAGTTTGGTGGCACCGGTCTTGGCTTGGCTCTGTGCAAAAAATTGTGTTCTTTGATGGGCGGAAAAATCTGGGTAGACAGCGTTGAAGGTAAAGGAAGTACATTTTCTTTTAATGCACTTCTTGGGGTAGGCGAACTGAATCTGTTATCAGTGGATAAAAGAGAAATTGACGATGAGCCGCTGGCTGAAACGCACATGCTTCAACTCGATATCCTTGTGGTTGATGACAACAATGTCAATCGAGATGTGGCCGAAATGTTTATTATCAAGCAGGGACACCGGGTAGAGACAGCTATCAATGGGCTGCGTGCATTACAACTTCTATCCGAACAGCATTTTGATTGTGTTTTTATGGATATTCAAATGCCGGAAATGGATGGAGTAACTGCCACCAGAATTATCCGTGAATGTGAACAAAACAACATCCCGTCAGAAAGCCAGTGTAGTTCATCCCTGTCCAAACGACTCCGCGACAAGATACAGGGCACTCATACACCAATTATTGCCTTAACAGCCAATGTCTTTCAATCAGACAAACAAAAATATCTTGAAGCCGGAATGGATGATTATCTTGGCAAACCAATCAGAGGAAAGGATATCCACCGGGTTTTACTTCATATAACGAAAGATGTTGAGTATGAAAAGAATGATGATTATGAAGTCATTGCCTCTATTCCGGAAGAAGTGATGGAGGGTACAAAGGTCACACTTTCTGAAATCCAAAGATACTTAAAAGATATGTATTCATTTGAGTCCAGCCAGATTGACACTTTGATTGCAACCTCGGTGACCAGTTTCAATGAGGGGCTCGATATGCTTGACCAAGCCTGTCTTGCCGAGAATAACAAAGCACTTACAGACAATGCCCATAGAATAAAAGGAAGTCTTGCTAACCTTGGTCTGGTTAAACAGGCTGAGCTGGCACAAAGAATTGAAATGTCTGCAAAAGAGAATGGTGAACATCCCTATGGCCAATGGATTAACGAGCTGCGACAGGATTTGGAACCACTAAAAGAAGCGTTATAAAAAACAGTCTCTCCATTCATGAGTCCATTCTCTCTTCCTGAACGGAAAAAACCGTAAAACGCATTTTTTCAGCTACCCAGCGTATATTCATTTCCCAGAGCAGCATCCCGTATTCCCGTTGTTTTTGGCGCTGACGTGCCGGTCGTGGATCCTGTTCTAAAACTTCACAAATCAATGATTTCAGATCCCGGCCACTTGTCTGTTGATAGTGGAGACAGGCAGATTCTGCTTCGGAAGTAAAAGTGACAACAACCTGCTTTTCCGCAAACTGGACAAAACCACTGGTCGCATCCTCAAGTTTATCACTGTATGGAACATATGGTTTAATATCTAAAATCGGAGTCCCGTCTAAAAGATCAAGCTCACTGATATCAAGAAAGAGTTTAGTCTTTTCTTTTCGCAGGCCACGATATCGAACCGCAGAAAGGCCCAGAAAATTGGGCCGGTGCGGAGATCTGCTCGCAAAAAGTCCCACCCGTTTCTGGCCACCCAGCCATGGAGGCCGCACCGTGGGACGCCAGCCATCAGAGACGGCTTCATGAAAGAGAAACTGCAGCCAGATGTGGGAAAACGAATCCAACTCTTTAAACATTTCCTCACGGTTACAGGGGGACAGCATCTCAATCATACCTGTTGCATTTTTCACCAGGCCGGACTGCCTCGGGATGCCAAATTTTTCTCTATAACAAGAATGAATTAATCCTATGGGTTTTATTTTGTATTCCATATTCTTTCCTATGTTAAGGTGTGTTATTGATTTCTGAGCGAACCTCAGTTGACCTTTTAGTAAACAGATGCTAATTTAACACAAATTTAAAAGAGGTGTTACATATGTTAAAGCGTTTTACTGTTTCCATGGAAGAGAACCTTCTAGATGACTTTGACGGGTTTATTAAAGCCCACCTGTATAAAAGTCGCTCCGAAGCCCTTCGTGATCTCATTCGTGGTCGTATTATAGAGAAAGAGTGGCAGGAAGACAAGGATGTTATGGGGGTAATATCGCTAGTTTACGATCACCACCAACACAAACTGCAGGAAAAGGTGACAGAACTGCAACATGACTTTCATAGTCAAATTATCTCTACGACCCATGTGCATATGGATCATCACAATTGCCTTGAGGTGATTATTGTTCGTGGCAAAGCTGGTGAAGTCAGGGGGTTGGCTAAGAGTTTAAAAGCAATGCGCGGGGTTCGCAATGCTTCCCTGTCCATGAGTTCTACCGGAAAAGACCTGCATTAAAAAAAACAATGGCGATAAAAAAATCAGAATTGTATTCATCCCTTTGGGCGAGTTGCGACGAACTGCGTGGTGGCATGGATGCAAATTTCACTCTCCGAGCTGTCGAGGATTGTTTGAAAAGACAATCCCAATACCCCTTACGCAGAAGAAAGAAAAGGAATGAGCGAACATCAAACCATGGAATATAAACAGACATGGCGTAGCGAGTACCTAAAATGGATTTGCGGCTTTGCCAATGCGCAAGGTGGTGAGTTGGTTATTGGCAAAAACGATCAAGGCCAGGTAGCGGGAATACAAAATGCCCCTAAACTGCTGGAAGATATTCCCAATCAGGTACGTGATTTGATGGGGATTCTTGTCGATGTCGATTTGCACCAGCAGGATGGCCTTGATTATCTGGTGATAAAGATTGAGCCTTATCCCTACCCTGTCAGCCTTAAGGGTGCTTATCATTATCGGTGCGGCAGTACCAAACAGGAGCTTAAAGGGGCAGCACTGGATCGTTTTTTATTGAGAAAAATTGGCAAACACTGGGACGGAGTGCCTGTGCCCTATGTGAATGTTGAGGATTTCAGTGAACAGGCGTTTCAAAAATTTCGAACATTGGCATTAAACAGCAAGCGTCTTGCCGGTGATATTCTTGATGAAGAAAATTCAGCCCTGGTTGAGAAATTACATCTTACAGATGGAAACTATTTGAAGCGGGCAGCAATCCTGTTGTTCCACCCCGATCCTGAGAAATATGTGACCGGAGCTTATATCAAAATTGGTTTTTTTCGCACAGATGCTGATTTGTTGTACCATGATGAAATACATGGTGATCTGTTTTCGCAGGTGCATCACACCATTGATCTCTTACTGACAAAGTATTTCAGAGCAATGATTTCATACAAAGGATTACAGAGGATTGAAACATATCCTGTTCCGGAAGATGCCTTGCGCGAGGCAGTAATCAACGCTGTCATCCATAAAGACTATGCCAGTGGGGCGCCGATTCAGATCAGTGTCTACGAGGATCGTCTTATGATCTGGAACAGTGGGCGTCTGCCCGATGAGTGGGATATTGCAACCCTGTTAGGAAAGCATTCATCTGAACCTTATAATCCTGATATTGCAAATGTTTTTTTTCGTGCCGGAATGATTGAATCCTGGGGACGTGGCATTGAACATATCTTCAAATCCTGTCTGGATTCCGGAACAACTCAGCCTGAGTTCAGCTACGAACATACTGGCTTATGGGTAAGGTTTTCTTTTACAGCACCTGACGCCGGAGAAAAAGAAACTACCCAAGAAACTACCCAAGAAACTACCCAGGAAAGAATTATTCTATTGTTGAAAGCAAACCCGGAAATTTCACGAAAGGGGTTGGCTGATCAAATCGGAATAACCGCAGATGGAATCAAATATCATCTTAAAAAACTATCAGATAATGGTGTGATTAAACACCGTGGCTCAACCAAATCCGGTTACTGGGAGGTGCTGACAAAATGAGTGGAAGCATCTCAGGCCTAGAACATCATGGCGAAAAACGGCAGATAGTTGTCAGCGAATGACACAGGCAACAGCTGAAAAAGAAAACCCCAGTGTTCATACAGAAATATGAAAAGCTAATGAATGTGAAGATTCATGACTTTGGCGTTAAAAAAATGAAAACCAAATGGGGTACTTGTAAGGTGGAAGCAACACACAATGCACGATTTGTTTCATTAATGGATCAATTCATATCAAAATGGAAATATTATCGTGATGAGCTGAATCGTCTGCCTGTTTGTTACGAGGATTGGAGATAATATGCATATTTCAGAAGGAATCCTCACAGCACCAGTCCTTGCCGGTGGTACAGTTCTCACAATTGTAGGCACTGCCATCGGTCTTAAAAAGCTGGACTACGATCGTATCATGACCGTATCCCTGCTCTCAGCCACCTTTTTCGTAGCATCCCTTATCCATGTACCCATTGGGCCGGGTTCTGTCCATTTACTCCTTGGCGGTCTTCTTGGTCTTATTCTTGGATGGGGCGCATTTCCTGCCATTGTGGTGGCCCTGTGTTTACAAACTATCTTTTTTCAATATGGCGGGATGGTCGTGCTTGGAGTAAATGGATGTATCATTGCCGGCCCTGCCGTTCTTTGTGGTCTTCTTTTTAAATCCATGCTCAGTGGCAGTAAGAAAAAACAGATGGTGGCCGGGTTTCTCGCAGGATTCTGCTCGATATTTCTCTCCGCTATTCTTATGGCCTGTGCCTTGTATTTCGCAGATTCAGGTTTTCTGCAGGTGGCGGGCATTGTGCTGGCCAGTCACATCCCTATTATGCTTATTGAAGGTCTGATCACCATGTTTGTTGTCACCTTTTTGCTCAAGGTACAGCCTGAAATCCTCTCGATTAACAATTAACAAAAAAAGATTATGTCCATACGACTTCTCTTCCTATCTGCCTGTCTCCTGTTTATACCTATCCAGGCAGAGGCTCATAAAATCCATGTCTTTGCCTGGGTTGCCGGAGATACGGTAACAGTTGAGTCAAGTTTTTCAGGTAATAAACCTCTTCTACATGGAAAAATTATTGTAAAAGACAATACATCTGGTGCAGTTTTATTACAGGGGATCGGAAACACAAAAGGAATATTCACCTTTATTGTCCCCCCCGAGGCAAGAGCCAAAAAAGCAGATCTGTTAATCGTTGTTACAGGCAGTGACGGACATCAAAGTGAATGGCTGGTTCCTGCCACGGAATACCTTTTAGAAGACAGCTCCCAGGTAGCAGAGCAACATGCAGACACCATAAGCAATGCAGAGTTACAATTAATGATCAAAAAAATCGTTGAGCAGGAGCTGGCTCCAATTAAACGACGTCTTGCAGAAAACAGACAGGACAAACCGGACTTGCGAGATATCATGGCCGGAATCGGTTTTCTCCTGGGTATTGCAGGACTTGTTATTTGGATGAGAAATCGTAAAGCAAAAGGTGCTGCAACAGATGATTGATGAATCCTTTTCCATGGGCTCTACCCTATTTCACAAACGTGATCCCAAAGTAAAACTTATTGGGGCTGCAGCCATCAGTATTGTACTTGCCCTTTGCTCCTCAATTGTTGTGGCTGGAATTGGCGTTATAGTTACGGCAATACTCCTTTTTCTCTCTAAACCGGCCCCCTGTTTGTTATTTAAACGGTTTCTGCAAGTCAATGTTTTCAACCTTTTTATCTGGATAACTCTCCCTCTTACCTATGGAGGAGGAGAAACGATGCAATTTTCATTTCTGAATCTGAGCCTTGATGGTATCCGAATGGCTGCACTTATCAGTCTGAAAAGTAATGGTATCCTCTTCTGTTTCCTGGCGCTCCTTGCCACCTCAAGTACTGCAAACCTGGGGCATGGTATGGAAAAACTGGGCGTTCCACGAAAACTGACCTTTCTTCTTCTTTTTTCATACCGACAACTCTTTGTGATTCACCGGGAATATCAACGACTGCAACGGGCAGCAAAACTGAGAGGTTTTACCCCAAAAAATTCACTCCACACCTATCGCACTTACAGCTATCTATTCGGTATGACTCTGGTAAGAAGTTGGAATCGGGGAGAACGAGTCCATCAGGCCATGATCCTGCGAGGCTTTACAGGAAACCTTATTCCATTGGATCAGCCGCAACCGGGCAAAGCTGATTATTTTTTTCTGTTTACCATGCTTTTTATCAGCTTGCTTCTGGCTGGACTTTCCCTTATGCCTTTAACCCTGTAGGCCATTATGAATATGAATCCGCCACTTCTTGAACTCCACAATATCAGCTATTCTTATCCGGGACAAAAAAACCCTCTCTTAAAAGAAATCAACTTTCATGTTCACAAAGAACAAATAGGAATCATTGGACCAAATGGCAGTGGTAAGACCACTCTGTTCCAGATCATCATGGGCTTGCTGAAAGCAGACGATGGACAAATCGTGCTCCAGGGAACAGAGATAAAAACAGAAAAAGACTTTTTTATGCTTCGCCGCAAACTGGGATTTTTATTCCAGGATTCAGACGACCAGCTCTTTTCCCCAACAGTATTGGAAGATATAGCTTTTGGCCCTTTAAATCATGGTGCTACGCCACAGGAAGCTAGGGATATTTCCATTCGTACCTTGGAAAAACTTGGTTTGAAAGGGTTTGAGGATCGTATCACCCATAGACTCTCGGGTGGTGAAAAAAAACTTGTGGCACTTGCCACAATCCTTTCCATGGAGCCGGAAATGCTGCTTCTCGATGAGCCAAGCAATAATCTGGATCCGGCAACCAGAGAACGGTTAATAAAAATACTTCGGGAACAAAAACTTGCCCATATCATCATCTCCCATGATCTGGATTTTCTGGCTTCCACCTGTAACCAACTCTACACCATGCAAGATGGACAACTGATCCGTTGCGAAGAAAAACAGATCCACAACCATGAACATATTCATCCCTATGGTAATCAGCCGCATCTGCACGGAATATGATGCCCTGCGGGCAGAAGGTATTCGGTATTCGGTATGTGGTTTTCGGCAAACAACATAGGAACAACTCCCACAGAAACTTTGATTTTCCGATACATGAACATGATAGAAGCAGCCTATTTTATAACACCCAACACCTGTTCACCACTGTTCTCAAGTCATTTTTTGCAGAAACACTTAAAGATTTTAGCTGCCACTCCCGTATTTCTTATAGCCCTCATCTTCAATCTGATCACTCCCCCTAGCACTCCGAACTGCCAGTTGATCACAACGCTCATTCAACGGGTGACCGGCGTGTCCCTTAACCCAGCTAAAAACAATATCAAGCCCTTGAATGAGATCCAGCAAACGTTCCCATAAGTCAGGGTTTACAGCCGGGTTTCCATCGGATTTAAGCCAGCCTCGCTTACGCCAGCCCCTTGCCCATCCTTTGCTGATCCCTTTCACCACATATTGAGAATCTGAGAAGAGTGCAACGGGTTTTGTGCGGCTGGCAAGAGCCTCAATACCTTTAATACAGGCCATAAGCTCCATACGGTTATTTGTAGTGTGTAGATAACCACCTGTTATTTCAGCGACTTTATTGTTCTCGAGGATCACTGCACCATACCCGCCAGGGCCTGGATTGTTGATTGCACCACCATCGGTATAAATTTCCGTTCGACCGTCAGCGGGCATAGGCAGTTCATGGCTTAGCTTTTTCTTTTGCTGTTTTATTTTCTGTCCACACTGAGGATCATTCATCCAAGCCTCAGCTTCTAAACTACAGGAAAAACCTTTATATTTTGCTCCCCCAAAACCTTTAACCTGAGCCTCTGCCTCAGGCCAAGAGGTGTAAATTCCCGGATTTCGACCACTGACAACTGCATAAAACTTTTTTTTAGCCATTTTTATTATTTCCTTCGAACAAAAAAACCGTCAGAAGCTTACGCCCCTAACGGTTGATATGATACAATCTACTCCAGACACCGTAAGCGCTCAATCAGCGATACTGGCGTAATATGTCCAACTTATTTCGTTCCCGTTCCTAATTAATCATCCCAATCACAAACAATCCAATAATAACGCAAACAAAAAATACTCCAACCTTTACGCAGACTGAATGATCCTCTTCCGGTTTGTCATGCCCATGTCCACTCATTTGATTCTCCTCAGAAAGTTTTTTTTAAGCACCCCTATACGAGTATATGAACAATTTTAATTGGATTTGTCGATCTCTTTATTTGTTTTCTATATATTAAATCCCAACAAACGAAACAAACGGGGATAGACTCCAATAAAAAACAATTGTGGTCTGTCCCTTATTTACTCTCTTATTTATTCAGGAGTAGGAGTGTTAATAGTATTGACATCTTTCCTGCAATCTCATAGAATTTTTATAGGCGTTTCTTATAAAACATTGAGGATTGTAATATCGAAAATGATCAATATTGAATTAAATTCACTAAATCGACAAGCGTTGCTGCTTCTATTCTCTCTCTTGTTTACTCTTGTTGTCAGCAGTTGTACCGCCCCCAAGCGTATTGAGAGCAAGCAGCCCAGTCGTCATGAGCAACAACTTGAAGAGCAGAACCGGCAGCTAAGTAGTGACGTGGACAGACTGCAGCAAGAGTTGCTTGAAAAGCAGGAGGATATCAAAAAACTGGTGCTTTCCAGGCAGAATAGCACCCGTGAAGTCGTTCGTACCAAGGCAAAACTACGTAGTCATAGCAGTAAGGCGGGAACTGTTGCTAATATTGCAGAGGTGAAAACAGTGCTAAAAGCTGCTGCTGAGTGGCCAATGAATGAACAACTGCAGCAGGTTGTGCTGGAGACAGAACAAGTCGTAGTAATGAGTGTTGATGCACTGAAGCAAGGGGATGTTGAGAACGCATTTAACCTGTCAAATAAGGCCCAGCAACTGATTCAGCCGATTCGTGCATTGGAGGTTAAGAACTTTTTAAGCAATGAATCAGATATCGTTTTTGTTGCTCCGTTAGCAATGAAAGTGTTAACGACATGTAACGTCCGTACAGGTCCTGGCACGATGAACGATGTTCGTTTTATACTTAAGGATGGAACATACGTAAAAGCCTTGGCCTATGCCAAGAACTGGATTCAGGTCGAATCTGACCCAAAAGGCAAAGGATGGATTTATTACCGGCTTCTTGAAATAGTACCGTAGTTGTGTAGCTGTGGGGACAGTATTGGTGAATCCTGTCTCGGAAGACAGGTCTTTCGCCACTGCTTTATTCGGAACTTTTTATAGTGGCCACCACGATACGATTTCTTCCTTGCTGTTTTGCTTCATAAAGAGCTTTGTCGGCTATGCCAATCAGTTGTCCATCGTCCATACTAACCATGTCGCAGATTGTAGCCACACCGATACTAATGGTGACTTGTATTGTTTTTCCATCTCTGGTAATCCTGCTTTCTTCCACCGCTTTTCTGATACGTTCTGCAGTCTGCTCGGCTTCCTGTTCCCCTGTATTATCCAGAATAATTAAGAATTCTTCCCCTCCGTAACGTCCGGCTGTATCAATCGAGCGTAGAGTTTCATTAAATATTTTTCCGACCTTTCTAAGTACAGCATCTCCTGCAAGGTGTCCGTAATTGTCGTTTACTTGTTTGAAATGATCAAGGTCAGCCATCAGGATTGAGAAGGGGGCTCGGTGACGGGCATATCGTTTCATATGTAATGCCAGCGTATCCATTAAGTGTTTACGGTTAGTAAGCCCTGTAAGGGAGTCCACTGTTGCGAGCATCTCAAGCTCGTCATGGTTATTTCGCAGTCGGACTACCATGTCATTAAAAACTGATATGGTAAAACCCAGTTCATCTTTGTTCTTAACCGGTAATTTCACATTGAGATCGCCATCGGCCACTTGCCCGGCACCTTTTATCAGTCGTTTCAGGGGAGAAAGGATACTGTAGGATAGAAAGAATGCAGCAATGCCAGTAACTGTTAATAGTATTGCGATAATTATAAGGGTGATGTTTTTCAGTTTCAGGACTTCGGCAAACACCAGGTCGTAATCTTTTTCCATTAAAATTCCCCATGAAAGATGAGGTAGAAGAGCAAATACTCCAACGACCTTCTTGTCATTACTACTCATGTAGGTGGAAAGTTTCATTGGATTGGCATAGAGATTTTTGAGGCTGTCGTTCCCGGAGTGAGTTATACTCTCTGGAGTATCTGCTTGAATTGTCGAACCGAGAATGGAACCATCCCTGTTTAGTAGTGAGAGCTTAGTGGATTGTGAAAGGGCAACGGATTTCATCACCGATTGCAATCCATTTAAGCTGGTTTCCGTTGCCAGAAGGCCGAGAAATACCTGTTTGTGTGAAAAAACAGGGATCGCCAGCAAAAAAGTAGCTTCGGTTGACGCTCCACTGGCATCTGTCTCTCCAATGATCATCTTATGCTGAGCAAGTTGCTCTTCCCAATTATCCGGTAGTGTGAAAGGCGTATTGTTTTTGCTGTTTTGGGCAATTACTTTACCAGTATCATCAAGAAGCAGCAGTTGTTTGTATTCCTGAAACTGGGATTGAACCAGCATGAGATATTCACTGAGTATCGCAATGGTTGTTGCCATCTGTTCAGTCGTATTGCTCTCTTCCCGTTTGTTTAAGTTGGCGAACTGTTCAAGGTTTTCTGAAATAACAAATGAGTTGGAAAATACCCTCATATTAACAGTATGTTCTTTAAACCACAGTCCTGCTTCCCGTTGAGCACTATTGATTATACTATGGAGTTCCAGTTCAACTTTTTCCTGGAGCAGTTTCTGGGTTTGAGTGTGAAAAGCCCATCCTAAGCTCAGTGATGGGATAAGAGCAACGACAAGGGCAAAGATAAGAATTCGGTTTCTGATACCGAATGTTGTAATTTTATGATCAAATTCTTCCATGGTAATTATGCCGGGTTGCCCTTTGTCATCGATGTTAGTATTTTTCCCATGCAGGGCAGAAGGTATTCGGTATTCGATGTGCGGTTTTCGGCAAGCAACATAGGAACAACTCCCACAGAAACTTTGATTTTCCGACACATGGACATATATTACATCGGGAAAGCACTGAAGTACAGTTTTTAGATTTGTTAAATTACATCAGGGGGGAGAAACAAACGGAGACAGACCCCAGTTGAAATACTAGTTTCTGCAAAAGAATCTACCATCATTTCTTACATTGATATTCTATTGAGCGATCAAAAATAAACTTTCTTCACCTCTGCATTCTCTTCTCCACGATCCTGTTCACCCAGTTTAATCGCCTCACTCACTCGATATGCGGTTTTAATCATATCGTTGAGCCCAATCCCTTCCCAGCCAAATCCCGTAACGTACAATCCTTTTTCCTCTTTCATCATGTTGTTGCGCCACTTAAGTAAATCTGGATACCCTTTCTCCAGTTGTGGGATGCCGCTGCATGGACGTAAAACTTTGGCATAGCTTGGAGGGTTGGGGAGATTAAGGAGTTGCTGTAAGTCCTGAACTGCCTCTTGTATCAACGTGTCATCGTCAAGCTCAAGACGTTCCGGGTGTCTGCGCCCACCAACCAGGGCTTCCAGCAGAATATGATCTTTTGGAGTACGGCCTGGAAACATATTGGAGGAAAAGAGTGCGCCGAGACAAAACCGTTGTTCTCTTTCAGGTGCTAGATAGCCAAAACCGGGAGGCAAACTTGCCCCTGCTCCAAATCCCAAGGCAATGGTGACAATCCTGGCTTCCGGGATTTTTGCAAGTGGTGGTGTGCTTGTTACATTTGCAAGGAGTGCGAGTGCTATATTTACCGGAAGTGCCAGTACCAGATTCCGACATGCAAAGCTTTCCTCTTCAGTGTTTACCTGCCAGCCATCATTCCCCCGTGAAATGCTCAATGCCGGGCAATCTTTATTGATTTCGCCGCTGCTGATATTTTCATATAAGCGTTCAGGCAGTCTGCCCATTCCGGTTGGAAAACTGGTCATGGCAGGAAGGCCTTTTTTCTTTCCTTGGCTCGTTTCTTTTGCGCCCTTCATCTTTTTTAGCAGGCCATAAATAAGAGAGCCGTGTTCTTTTTCAATCTGTCGTACACCGGGCATCACTGCATCAATAACCAGACGATCCAGATCTCCTGCATAGGTTCCGGTAAAAACAGCATCAACATATGGCAGGAGTGCTTTACCAAAACGGTATTGAACCCACTCGCTCACCGTGGGCTCTCCTTCCAGCGGTTTTTTGAAGAAGTCGCCGGCAACACGCAATTTTGCAAGGGGTGAAATAAGGGGTGCCACAAGAATTTTAAGTGGTGACTGGGGGATGAGTTTCAGTTTGCCATTCATACACACATAGCGGACAAATTTTGCAAGGGGAGCTTTGAGACATTCCTTGTCAAGCCCGGTTTCCGTGAGCAGTGCTTGTGATTCTGTACAGTTGTCAAGAAAACCGTGCGGCCCACCTTCTGCAAGATACCCATCTTCTGCGTGACTTGCGATTGTCCCGCCTGCACGTTCTGATTGTTCCAGGAGAAGAATGGTGTGACCTGGAATCTGTTTGAGTTTCCAGGCAACGGTGAGTCCGGAGAGTCCGGCTCCAATGATCAGGGTATCTTTTTTTATATTTTTCATATCAGTATCATGACTTTGTAGGTTTCCATTGATCCTCAAGGCTTGACAGCGAGGCATGCATGCTTATTATTCTGGTCGACTTTTAGTAAAAAAGCAACGGAATTGGGGCGAAGATTTCCCCTTTGTTTAATATGATTATGTGAGAGGAGATATAAAATGAGTGTTCAGGAAACAACCCATGAGTTTCAGTCAGAAACCAAGAAACTGTTAGATATTGTAATTAATTCGCTCTACACCGATCGTGAAATTTTTATTCGTGAGCTTATTTCCAATAGTTCGGATGCCCTTGAAAAGATGCGCCATGAGAGCTTAACTCAAGATGATATTTTTGATGATCATGTACCATTGGAAATAAATATTGATCTTGATGAAGAAAAACACACTTTGACCATCACAGATACCGGTATCGGTATGACGCGTGCGGAGCTTGAGACGAATCTTGGTACCATTGCTCATTCCGGTTCCGGGGATTTTGTCGCAGAGCTTGCAGAAGCTGCACGCAAAGATGTGAATCTTATCGGCCAGTTTGGAGTGGGATTCTATGCTGCATTTATGGCAGGAAAAAAAGTTACAGTTCAGAGTCGTTCCTGGGATGGCTCGGAAGGAAGCGAATGGGTTTCAGAGGGAGCCGGCAGCTTTACCATCTCTGAAGCAGCAGGTTTACATCGTGGAAGCAGAATCATTATTGAATTGAAAGACGATGCCCATGAGTATGATAAAAAATGGAAAGTAGAAGGTATTATAAAACAGTATTCAACCTTTGTTCCTTTCCCCATTAAGCTTGAAGGGGATACCGTAAATACTGTTCAGGCTATCTGGACCAGATCTAAGCAGGAAATCACCGACGAAGAGTATAACGAATTCTATAAATTTGTTGCTAACGCCTCCGATGAACCTCATTACCGTCTCCATTTTTCCGTTGATGCACCACTCGCCATCAATGCAGTCCTTTTTGCACCCAAGGAAAACTTCGAGTCTATGGGGTTTGGCCGGGTTGAACCGGGGGTGAATCTATACTGTCAGCGGATACTCATTGATCAGCATTCTAAAAATATCCTCCCCGAATGGCTGCGCTTTTTAAAAGGGGTGGTGGACAGCGAAGATCTGCCCCTTAATATTTCCCGTCAGGCACTTCAGGATAATGCGCTGGTGATGAAACTTCGTAAAGTGATCACTAAGAAGTTTCTTAAATTTCTGGCAGAAGAGGAAAAACGAGACTCCGATTACTACCTCGAATTCTGGAATACCTTTGGTATCTATATTAAAGAAGGTGTGACCTCAGATTATGAGTTTCAGAAAGAACTGGCACCGCTGGTTCGTTTTCAGTCTTCCCGTTCTGAAGATGGTAAACCAACATCACTTGCCGGTTATGTTGAGCGTATGGCAGAAGGGCAGGAAGAAATTTATTATATCAATGGCCCCAATCGTGCTGCCATTGAGGCTGGTCCATATGTTGAGATGTTTAACAAAAAGGATATCGAAATTATCTACACCATGGAACCTATCGATGACTTTGTACTGAACCATTTAGGTGAGTTTGATGGCAAGAAACTGGTTTCTGCCGATCGTGCTGATCTTGATCTGTCAAAGAGTGGAGATGACAAGGAAAGCGATGAGGACAAAGCTGAGAAACTGAGTAGCGATGCCAGTGGTGATCTTGTTGCCTGGTTGAAGAAAACACTTGATGACAAAGTGGCTGATGTTATCGAATCTAAACGTCTTGTGGATTCTCCTGCAATGATCGTGAATCCTGACGGGTACATGACTTCTTCCATGGAACGTATTATGGCTGCAAGCCGTATGGAAAAAGGTCTTGTTCCAGAAGCCAGCAAAAAGAATCTTGAGATCAATCTTGCAAGTCCTCTTATTAAGCAGCTCGCAGATCTTGTGAAAAGCGACGAATCCTTTGCTTCTGATGTGGCAGCACAGATCTATGATAATGCAATGATTCAGGCAGGTCTTGTGGTTGATCCGATGGTTATGGTTGAGAGAAACTACAAAATCCTCAATAAAGCCGTTGGGGCTTGAGATTCAAGATTCACTTATACCTTGAAAAAAGTACCTCATCACGCTATAGAACGGTTGAAGAAACACGTTTTACGACCTTTTCAACCGTTCTTTTTTTAGCAGGAGATTCCTATGCTAAACTCCTTTCGTCCTCTTTTTTTTACAAATTTGTTATTCCTGGCTCTGTTTATAGCGGGATGTTCGGGAACGCCTACGCGTCATCTGGTTTCCGATGTCGCCATGATTAAAGCTGGGCAGACCACGCGTGACGAAGTTCTGGAACTCATGGGAGACCCTGATTCCAAGCGAATGGTAAGCCCAGAATTAGAAGAATGGATCTATTACGAAGAATCTCGGGCAACCTTGCAGAATACCCCTTTTGTGGGAGGATTTTTTGACCCTGATGGCTATGATATGGTGGTTATCACTCTTGCGGGAGATACGGTCAAATTCTGTCGTTATAGCGGCTATGAAGATAGCGAATTCGACTGGCAGGATGATTATTCCTGGCAGGAGATTGAAAAGAAGTGACAGATAGTTTTACTACAGTGCGGGAACGAATGGTGCAGGAGCAGCTTCGTTCACGTGGGGTTAGTGACCCCAATGTTTTAAAAGTTATGTCAGAGGTGCCTAGGCACCTCTTTGTCGATGATGCCATGCAGGCAAGAGCATATGGCGATCATCCCCTTCCCATTGCCAGTGACCAGACAATTTCTCAGCCTTTTATTGTAGCTGCAATGACCCAGGCTCTGCAGTTAAAAGGAACTGAAAAAGTTCTTGAAATAGGTACCGGATCTGGATACCAGGCTGCTGTACTTTCAAGACTTTGTGAACAGGTTTATACTGTAGAACGGATTAATACCCTCCTTGCCGGAGCTCGTAAAGTATTTGATCAGTTGCATTTCTACAATATCCTTTCCCGCCTTGATGATGGTACCATGGGATGGCAGGAACATGCCCCCTATGATGCTATTATTGTTACAGCCGGCAGCCCTGAAATCCCTCAACCATTGATCGATCAACTGGCAGATCCAGGACGTATGGTGATTCCTGTTGGCGACCGTAATGTGCAGGAATTGCAGTACGTTACAAAGAAAGATGGTGAAATTGAGGTACAGCGGCTCGAGAGTGTTCGTTTTGTGAATTTGATAGGTGAACACGGGTGGAAGAATGACTGAAGAAAAAATATAGAAAAGCGGGCTTGTGCGGCGCCTATATGACTGAGTGCTGCACTGGGCAGAGAGCAAATACGGATTACTTGCACGTGTTGTTCTTTCCTTTGTCGAGAATTTTGATTGCGAATCATGAAAGAAAAGGAATGTAATACCGGATGAGTAAGATGAAAGCACCAAGGCAGTTTGAGAAATCACAAACTGCCCTGGTAGGGGGGGGGATGGAGATCGGGACTAATAATTTGTCATGATCTCTAGTTGAGCAGGATCGAACTTACTCATACATTCTTGTAGGCCGAGAAGTTTAGTAGCTTCTTCAACGCAGGCTTTTTTCTGAGTTAAGAATTCCATTTTCCTTGCGTCATCTTTGAATCGCTCCATTTGCATAGTTATGTTATTGAGCATATTTGTTTGCTCTCCCTCGAAATCATCGGCAAAAGCAGGGCTGGCGATAAAAGCACATGTAAGGATTGCAAGAATTAGTTTTTTCATTTTGATTTTCTCCTGTTAAGTAAAAAAAAGTATCTCGTTATTGAGATATACCTTGTTTTCAGTTTCATCCCGTCAGTATGTATACCACCGAAGGATTTCACTTCTTGGATTCTTTCCTTGCACTTACTGTGCCAATTGAAGCTGACGATGATCTTATTATATTCAGAAAATAGGCTTGTCCATTGATATTACTTAGTAAAATGTTGAAAGTATGTGTGAAAGGTGTTGGCGTTTTGGTGGAAATTACAAGATTTTGAGGAAGTAAAGATGAAAATGAATGTTTATTATCGTTCAAGTAAAGAAAGCAAAATGTGCAACTAATAGCTTTTGTCTCCTGAAGAAAACAGGATTCTGCACTTTTTTTGTAACTCCTTGAATTGTCATATATTTAAAAGTCTCTCAATTGAGACAAAGGCTGAACTTCTTTCTGGGATGACCTGGTTTTAGTCAACAAAATTCTGCTGTTCCTCGAAAAAAGGGCGATGATAATGTAATTGTCTAACTCTGTCTCTTTTTCAAGACAAGCAGAAAGTGGTGGTCAATTTTTTTGTCTAATTGGCACTTACACCCCTTGTATGGGTATTGAAAAGAGTGCTGGCTTACTTACTGTTCACCAGCGTTAGGAGTTGTTGCACAATGTTTATTTCTAAACAACTGGCTTAGAGTAAGCCGAGTGGGGCAGCAAGTTTTCGCACCTCTGTCATGCACTCATTCAAATCAAAGGAGAGAAGTTCGCAGTCTCGTAGTATGATCCTGCCATTTATGATAACTGTTTCAACAGCTGCTCCACTACCACTGTAGACCAAAGCATCACTATTGTAGAATGGCTGTAAATGAGGCTGGTTCATATCTAACAGAGTAATATCCGCTTTAAATCCAGGGGCAATTTCTCCCAGCATTGAAAGCCCCAGGATCTTCGCATTATTCTTAGTCGCTGTTGCCAGTACACGCTTTGCGGGCATGGCCGTGGCATCAAGTGTCCATAGTTTCTGGGTTTTTGCAAGAATATCCATTTCGCAAAACATATCCAGGCTGTTATTGCTGGCGCTTCCATCGGTGCCAAGTCCTATCGGAATTTTCATCGTGTCCATTATGGAAGTCCTGGCAATACCCGACGCCAGTTTAAGGTGGCTTTGTGGGCAAATCACCACACCAGCCCCACTTTCTTTAATAATCTCCCTGTCCTCATCATCAAGCCAAACACAATGGATAAGGACAGTATCGTTGTCCAGCAAATCCAGTGCGGCAAGATGACGAATTGGGCTTGTTCCCTGCGGCTCTACGATAATGCTCTGTTCATGTCTGTTTTCTGCAATATGAATGAAGAAAGGTACCTGATGTTTTACGGCCAGAGCTTTTGCTGCCTGCAATGTTTTGGGAGAACAGGTGTATGGTGAATGAGCAAATACAGCAGGTGTGATTCGATCATCTTTGTTTTTCCAGTTGGTCAGGAACGTTTCAACAGCATCAATATTTGTACTTGGATCTGGAACCCCCGGAGCTGGAAAATCGACAATACCTTGTGCCGGGACAGCCCGCATTCCTGAATCAAGGAGTGCTTGTGCTGCCTGGTCTTCATAGAAATAACCGTCTGCCACCGTGGTTGTGCCGGATAGTATCATCTCGGCTGCGGCAAGCTTTGTACACCAGTAGACCATTTCTTTGTTCACGTTAGCGGCTTCTGCCGGGAAGATATGCTTGTTTAGCCATTCACCAAGTTCAAGGTCGTCGGCAAGCCCACGGAAAAGAGTCATCGCACAGTGATTGTGTGCGTTAATTAGACCGGGCATAAGCAGTTTGTCTGTTCCATCAATGCAGGCAGCACCGGGACAATCGGGGATGGATTCCATGGAACCGAATGAGTGAATTGAGTCACCCTCACACAAAAGCCATTGGTTGGTGGCAAGTGGGCTGTCGGGATCTGTGAAAAGAGTGACGTTGCTGATTAATATGGAAGTTATGGTCATGGGAAGTTCCTTAGGAACGCACACGATATGCTTAACGTATTTCGTTCCCGTTCCTTACAAAAAAATGGGCATTTTCTCTTTGAGCAGGGTATACTATTCCATTTTTTATTATTTGTCGTTACGTTTGATATATCTAGTTTTTACATACTCTTAACGGGTAGGGAGTTATATATGGGATTTTGTTGTGGTATTGTTGGTCTTCCAAATGTTGGGAAGTCTACAATTTTTAATGCTTTGACTGCGGCTGGTATTGATGCTGAAAATTACCCGTTTTGTACCATTGAACCCAATGTGGGTATTGTTCCGGTGCCGGATAAACGCCTGGACGTGTTGGCTGAGATGGTCAAAACAAAACGTAAGGTTGCTACCCAGATGGAGTTTGTGGATATTGCAGGCCTTGTAAAAGGAGCGAGTCAGGGAGAAGGGCTTGGGAATCAGTTCCTCGGTCATATAAGGCAGGTGGATGCTCTTGTTCATGTGGTTCGTTGTTTTGAGGATGAGAATGTTGTGCATGTGGATGGCTCCATTGATCCGGAAAGGGATCGAGAAGTGATCACCATCGAGCTGATACTGGCTGATCTTGATACCGTGGGAAAACGGCTCAAAAAAGCTCAATCCATGGCTAAATCAGGAGATAAAACTTTGAAGGCTCAGGCAGTTTTTCTTGAACGCCTTCGTGATGTGCTTGATGGCGGAGCTTCTGCCAAAACCCTTGTGTCTGACGGTGATATGGAAGAGGAGATGATGAAAGAAATGTGTCTTCTCACCGACAAACCTGTTCTTTACGTAGCCAATGTACTTGAAGAGGATGTGATCAGTGGGAACGATTATGTCCGGATTCTTGAAAAGCTTGCCAGTGAGGATGGCGATGGTGTGGTTATTATTGCCGGTTCCATTGAGCAGGAATTGAGTCAGCTCGATGCCGAAGAACAGCAGGAATTTCTCGTCGATATGGGAATGGAAGAGCCGGGTTTGAATCGATTGATCGCTGCTGGTTATAAACTCCTTGGCCTGATCACCTATTTCACTGTGGGTGAGAAAGAAACGCGTGCCTGGACGATTACCAAGGGTACTAAAGCACCAGGGGCAGCCGGAAAGATTCATTCCGATTTTGAACGGGGTTTTATCCGTGCCGAGACCATCAGCTATGATGATTTTGTTGCCTGTGATGGTGAAAATGGTGCCAAAGAAAAGGGTTTGATGCGTTCTGAAGGCAAAGAGTATATTGTGGTTGATGGTGATTGTTTGAACTTTCGTTTTAATGTCTAAGGGATATGTATTGAGATGCACGCTCAAGTACAACTACCGAATATCGCACTGCATATAGCCGGCAAGCCTTTTTATGGACAACAGCAGGCAAAAAATCTAATCAGCAGGAGTCTGTCGAGTGGTCGATTAGCCCATGCCTATCTCTTTCGAGGCCCTGAAGGAGTGGGCAAGCAGCTCTTTGCCAGGGGGCTGGCGGCGGCGGTAAATTGCAGTGCGGCAGATGGCCTTTCTGCATGTGGTTTTTGTCCATCATGTAAAAAACTCATTTCCGGATCGCATCCCGATTTCCTGCTTGTTGCACCTGAAAAGGGAGCTATAAAGATTGCTCAGATTCGAAAATTAATTAAAACACTTTCGTTTGTGCCCTATGAAGCAAAGACTCGGGTGGTTCTCATTGAGGACGTACATACCATGCGTCAGGAAGCAGCCAACAGCCTCTTGAAAACCCTTGAAGAACCGCCTGATAATAACCTCCTGATTCTCACGGCAGATTCAGCGGGAAATGTGCTGTCGACAATCATGTCACGGTGTCAAAGTGTACCATTTTATGGCTTGACCCTCGAAGAAACCACTGAAATTTTGTTGAAACAAGATGACACACTTGATTTAGACACAGCAATGCTCCTTGCAAGACTCGGGGAGGGAAGTCCGGGAAAAGCTCAGCTTTTTCATCGCAGGGAGCTGGTTGATTTCTCTAAAGAGTTAATTACTTTACTAACCGAAACTGTCGAAAACAGGGATAAAGAGCTTGGGAGAGTACTGTTAATGGCAGAATCCATGGCTGCTTTGAAGGAAGATCTGCCACATCTCTTTTCTCTGATTAAACTTATGCTCAGAGATTGTTTGCTGGAATGTTGCGGCCAACAGTCAGGTGCAGAGGATGTGAGCATACGGAAAGACTGGAGTTTGGAACAAATTTTTGCTAAACTGGAGGCTATTAGTCAGGCAGAAAAAGAATTGGGTCGGAACTGTAATCGAACACTTGTTAGTGAAGTGCTCCTTTTTCGACTGATAGAATAGAAAATATTATGGCAGAAGAACAGAAACAACAAGACAATGCTCAACCGCAAACGGATGAGAAAAAAGATACCAATCTGCGCTATTTTTACCGTATCAGATTTCGTACGCAGGGTCAGGAGTTTACGGCTTCGTCACATGTTGAAGATTTGAAAAAAAATGAAGTTGTGATGGTGCGTGGAGAAGCCGGACTTGAACCGGCTTGTATTATCTGTCTAGCTCCTGCTTGCAGAGATTCAGAAGTAGAACGAAAAGCAAGTTACGAGATCCAACGTCGGGCAGCCCATGAAGAATGTAACCGTTATGTCAATATTCCCCTTGAAGAAGAGACTGCTTTTGTAATATGCAAGGACTTGATTCTTCGCCATGCACTGCGGATGCATCTGATTCGCGTGGAACGGTTTTTCAACGGCAGTAAGATGGTTTTTTATTTTACTGCAGATAAACGGGTGGATTTCAGGGCGCTGGTAAAAGATCTGGTTCTGGAATACCGGACAAGGGTTGAGATGCGGCAGATTGGCGTGCGTCATGAAACCAAGATGATTGGCGGACTTGGTACCTGCGGCCGTGAGCTCTGCTGCTCTGGGTATATGAAGAAATTTAATTCTGTCTCCATTAAGATGGCTAAAGAACAGGATCTTCCCCTTAATCCAGCCAAAATTTCAGGTGTTTGCAACCGACTGCTCTGTTGTCTGACCTATGAGTATGAAACATACAAGCGAGAACGAAAGGGCATGCCCCGGCCTGGTAAGAAACTTATGATTGATGGCTGCGGCTACCGGGTGAGACGTCAGAATCCCTTACAATCCACGCTTCAAGTGGTGAATGAAGAGGGAGAGATGAGTGTTTTGCAGGCGGAACAATGGCGTAATGCTGAGATTGTAAGGCCGGAAAAGAAAAGCAAAAAAGGTGACAAATGACAGGTTATCGCTATCGCTGGTTCAATCGTGTAGATTGAATCTTTTATTCGAAGTTTTTAGAAGCTGGGATGCTGATGAACAGCTATAATTTTTAAGAGAAATGACAACTTATATTACGACTCCTATTTACTATGTGAATGCACAGCCACATCTTGGCCATGCTTATACCACCATTGTTGCAGATACCTACAGCAGATTTCGACGTTTAACCGGTGATACAGTCAGGTTTCAGACTGGAACCGATGAGCATGGTGACAAAATAGCAGAAGCTGCCGATAAAGAAGATTGCAGTCCCAAAGAATATGTTGACCGAATCAGTGAAATGTTCAGAACGACTTGGCCCCTCCTTGATATCAAACCTGATAATTTTATCCGTACAACTGATAAAGATCATGTAGCCACGGTTCAGTCCATCCTGCAACAGGTGTATGACAAGGGAGATATCTATTTTGACAAATATACGGGGTTGTACTGCACTGGCTGTGAACGTTTTTTGACTGAAAAAGAGCTTGTTGAAGGAACGTGCCCGGATCATAAAACTGTGCCTGATGAGATTGCAGAAGAGAACTATTTTTTTCGGATGTCTCGTTATCAGCAGGATCTAATAGATCATATCAATGCTAATCCTGATTTTATAACTCCGGAACGGTATAAAAATGAAGTCCTTTCCTTTTTAAGTGAGCCACTGGAAGATCTCTGTATTTCACGACCTACCTCTCGCCTCACCTGGGGGATTCCACTGCCTTTTGATGAAAAATTTGTCACCTATGTCTGGTTTGATGCCCTCATCAATTATCTGACTGGTATAGGCTATCCGGATGATGACCAATTTGCAGGTTATTGGGATGTGGCCGAGCATGTGATTGCCAAAGATATTTTAAAACCACATGCCATCTACTGGCCCACTATGATTTTGTCCATGGGGCTTCCTCTGTATAAAAAACTTCATGTCCATGGCTATTGGAATGTGGATGAAACCAAGATGTCCAAAAGCATAGGAAATGTGATACGGCCTGCTGAGCTTATTGAAGAATATGGCGTGGACTCCATTCGCTATTTTTGCCTTCGTGAGATGTCTTTCGGGCTTGATGCATCCTTTAGTTTTGATGCGGTTGTTGCCAGAAAAAATTCTGATCTTGCCAATGATCTCGGGAATTTGTATAGCCGAACAACAGCAATGCTGGTTAAATACACAGATGGTGTGGTACCTGCGCCTGTGCGTGTTGATGATGATACCGTTCTTGCGGATCTTGCTGGAACAGTTCTCGTCACGTATCAGGAAACCATGAATACCTTTCAGTTTCATCGCAGCCTCCAGGCAGTATGGGAACTGATCAGCCAGGCCAATAAATATATCGTGACCAATGAACCATGGGCCCTTGTTAAAGATACGGAGCGGATCGGGCGTCTCCATACGGTCTTGTATAATCTTGCAGAAACCCTTCGCTTACTTACACTCCTTCTACAACCTGTAATGCCCGGAACCTGTGTAAAGATGGCAAAAGGACTTGGGCTTGCAGCAAATAGCCCGTTGGTTACTGATCTTGCAAACAATGGCTGCTGGGGAATGCTTGCGGCAGGAACTGGTTTACAAAAAATTGATGCCCTTTTTCCAAGGATGGATACAAAAAAGAAGCAACAGTCTGTAAAACAGGAATCAAAAAAGAAAAATAAAGAGAAAAAAAACAGGAATAAGCAAGCACCTGAGACTATTGAGGGTGTAATTTCGTTTGACCAGTTCCAAAAGGTGCAATTGAGAGTGGCAGAAATTATTGCTGCTGAACCTGTTAAAAAGTCTGATCGTTTATTGAAACTCACCGTGAAGGCGCCTGAAGAAAGGGTTATTGTGGCTGGGATAGCAGGGCATTATCAACCGGAAGATCTCCTTGGTATGCTGGTGTTGATTGTGGCTAACCTTAAACCTGTAAAACTGATGGGAATTGAATCTCAGGGGATGGTGCTGGCTGCCAAGGTGGAAGAGAATGGGAAAACTCGTCTGGTTCTGTCCACGGTGTGTGCACCGGTTCCACCTGGCTCCGGAGTTGCTTAGGTGTAAGCGTTCACCAGCACCCGTTAAAGGTTCACCCAAAAATAAATATGGAGTATTACGATGTTTGTTGTCAATAATTTTATGATGGCTATAGCGCAGTTAATTGATTTTTTGCTTACGGCCTATATGTGGATCATCATTGGCCGGGCAATTATTTCCTGGGTAAATGCAGATCCCCATAATCCAATTGTGCGTTTTTTGTTTAATATAACCGAACCACTGTTGAGTCGTATCAGGCGTCTGGTTCCCATGAGCCCGGGAGGGATTGATTTTTCACCATTGATTTTAATTATGGCGATTATGTTTCTTCAGAGTTTTCTTGTACCAACTTTAAAACAGATGGCAATGGGGATGAACTAGAACCTGTCCAGAAATTGTATTATTAAAAGGTGAATTTGTTATGGCTATTACTCCGCAATTAATCAAAGATCAGGAATTTGAGCAAAAATTCAGGGGATGTGATCCTCTGGAAGTAAGGGATTATCTTGAGGTTGTCGCCAATGAGTTCTTCGAGTTGCAGGAGCAGTGTGCAGAACAGTTCGAAGAACTTGAAACTCTGCGTGAGGCCAAAGAAAACTCGGAAAAGTATACCGGTTCTCTTGAAACTGATATGGAGTTTACCAGAAAAGTATCCGATGAATTAAAGGATAGCTGTACACAAAAGGAAGAAAAGCTAAAAAATCTTACAAGGGAAGTAGAAGAATTACAGCTTAGCCTTGCCGATACGAAGCAGGAAGATACCGAGCATGACGAAGAAGTCAGTAGCATGGAAGCCATGATTGAAGAGGTTGAGGAGGCACTTAAGGAATCAGAAAAAGAGAGAAACATTCTGACTAGTAAGATTGAAATTCTTAAGGAACAAAATGAGGAAATAAGGAAGGATGAGGTCAATTTTAAATCCACCCTGGCCTCGGCCCAGCTATTTGCAGAAGACCTTAAGGAAAAGAGTAAGATAGAAGCGGAAGAGATGATTTCCACGGCTCATGCCGAGATTGAAAAAATTCGTGGTGATGCTCAGGAGGAACTTGAGCGTTTACCCCGTGAGATAGAAGTACTCCAGAAGAAAAAGAGTGCGGTGAAAGTGGATCTGAAAGCAACTCTTGAGGGGTATATGGAAACCATAGACGTTTTCGTTTTAGATGATGAGGGGACTTCAGGAAAGCAAGCTACAGTAGAAACAACAGACACTGATGGAAGTAGCGAACTCTTTCAATCGATAGAAATAAATGAAGATGGTTCCCTGAATCCTGAAGATGTTGCAAGGCTGAATGATGACTCTGGTGACGCTCCTTCTTCAAGCGATATTGATGAAAAGGTACTTGATTCTCTGCTAAAAGGTGATGACGGGAAAGTCATTGATGTTGACTATGATCTAAAGGAATTGTTCAGCCTGGAAAATAAAGAGGAAGAAAAATAGCTTTCCTCAATGCATTCGCAGGAATCCATGCTGATGCTGTAAAACCAGCTATTACAGCACCTCTTGTGAACAGTAGACAAATGTGGGAATTGCTACATGGCCATAGCACCAAGGTTGAAAAAAATGGTACCTGACCCAGTTTTTAAGTAGGAACCGAGTTCTTCAAGTACGTGCTGCATTCTGACGGATCGGGAAAACTCGTTGTTACGCTGAACGATTAGCCAGTGTAAGAGCGCCCAGTCGTTTGATTCGCTCCTGCATGGGTGGATGGGTTGAAAAAAGATTTGCCAGTTTGCCACCACTTAAAGGGTTTACAATATACATCTGGGCAGTGGCAGGATTTACATTCATGGGGCGTTGTCTGTTAAAGATTTCCAATTGTTGCAGGGCAGAGGCCAAAGCCTGAGGGTGGCCGCAAATTGCTGCTCCAGTGGCATCTGCCTGGTACTCACGGCTTCTTGAAATTGCCATCTGGATTAGTGCTGCGCCGAGTGGTGCCAGAAGCATCATTGCAATACTACCTATAATTCCGCCACCCCCAGCATCATTTCGGGATCGCCCACCGCCAAAGATCATGCCCCACTGAGCCATGGATGCCATGGCACTGATGGCTCCGGCCATTGTTGCGGCAACAGTGCTGATCAGGATGTCACGATTTTTTATGTGTGCAAGTTCATGGGCCAGCACCCCTTCAAGCTCATCTTTTTTGAGAATGTTTGTAAGCCCAGTAGTTACTGCAACAGCCGCATGATTTGGATCTCGTCCCGTTGCGAAGGCATTTGGCGTATCTTTATGGATGATATAAACCTTTGGCATGGGCAGATCTGCACGTTTTGCAAGTCGTGCGACCATCTGGTGCAGTTCCGGAGCCTCAGCCGGAGTTGCTTCCCTTGCACCACTCATTTTGAGTACCATTTTGTCGCTGAACCAGTAGGCAAAGAAGTTCATACCAACTCCTATGACGAGTGCAAAGGCCATTCCCCTGCTTCCACCAAGTACTTGGCCTGCCACCATAAAAACTGCTGTAAGGGCAGCCATGAGCATGCCCGTTTTTATCATACTTGTCATTTGAATCTCCTTGAGTTGAGTCTTCCCCTACGACGAACTCATACAATAATTATAGCAGAGCCTCTGTCAAGTTATGGCTTTTTACAGGAAGTAGTTGCAACTCGAGGGTTTGTATAATATGGGGCAGCTTCTAAGGAACAAAATCTCAACATATTGATATTGTAATGTCTCGGAAAATTGAAATTTATGTGTGAATTCTTCCTATGAAAGTTATCAGTTACCTAATACCTTCTCCCCACAGGGGCACGTTCTCACTTTTATACTATATGCCGCTGCGTTGGTTGTGGTGCTGAATAGTTGCATTCATAGTTCCTTTAAATCAAAGTCAGGTTGTTTGTCGTAGGTACTATTTATAAGCTTTTTAAGTTCGGATTTAATCGATAATGCATCTGGAATGGCTTCAAGAATAGGAAGGGATTCCGCTACAGGTTTCGGGGCATGAAGGCGCATTTTGTTTTCTATGCTTATTGTTCCGCCACCCTCAAGGCCGCCGGACATTGTACCGGAGGTGCTGCTGTCACCATCGAGACTGCGCAGGAAAGACATGATTCCGCTTATGTCATTTTTCTGATAAAAAATCTTAATTTCCTCTTCGATGACGTCACGATCCTCGACAAGGGAGGCAATGCGGATGCGGTAGGTATCCACATGGTGAGATAGGCTTTTGTACACATCAAAAAACATATTAGTAAAGCGTGATTTACGAAAAAAACCAGTTATCTTCTGCTCTTCAAACAGCCGCTTACGAATGGTGGGAGAGTTGTTTACATAGGAATCAAAAAAGAGGATATCGCCAAGGTTTGTGAGTTTGTAAAATTGTTTGATAAGCTTGTCTTCTTGGAGGAGTGCGTAGATGCGAAGCAGGTCAAAGCCAATTTGGGTTTCCAGGAAAA